>CAZXHO010000108.1:0-7487 GCA_964640365.1 uncultured Sangeribacter sp.
TAAAATTTAAGGTTATATTGAAAATTTAATCTGTGTCTCATTATGTAGTTGATTCCCGATGTATACGGAAGGCAACTAAATTGACTTATTGAAAATGTTTCATGCAAATTTACGGAAATAATTCCATAATTACAACAGCAAACTAGGATAATAGAGAGATATTGACCAAATAATTATAAAGTTGGAAAAGCCGGACTTACAGACTCCCCTTTCCTTCTCTAACGATTACCGGTTCTCCATCTGTGCAGTCCACAATAGTTGATGCCACCGTATCTCCATCTTCTCCTTCGATGAAACAATCAACCTTATCGTAATATGCTTCCGAAATGAGTTCAGGATTACGTGCATAGTCCTCATCAACAAATTCTATTGAAGTTGTCAGAATAGGATGCCCGAGCCGTGAGACAATATCTCGACAGAGGGAATTGTCAGGGATACGTATTCCTACAATTTTTCTTCCCTTAAATGCTTTAGGAAGAGAGGATGCTGATTTGAAAAGAAAAGTGAAAGGTCCCGGAGTGTTATCCTTAAGCAGTCTGAATGAAGAATTATCTATACGGGCATATTCAGCTGCCATTGATATGTCTGTACAGATGATAGACAGATTAGTTTTTTCAGGATTTATTCCTTTCAATTGACAAATCCTTTCTATTGCCTTAGGATTCAGAGCATCGCAAACTATGGCATAGATGGTATCAGTAGGAATTATGAGAATATTTCCCATTTCAAGTTCGTTACAAATCTGATTCAATTGTTTGTCAGACGCTTTATCATTCCATATTTTTATAGTTCTCATCGGTATTATCTTTCTAAGAATTTATGTCTATTATTTCTCATCCGTTCATAGGGTTATCCGTATTCTTCCGGACTAAATTTCTTTGATAGAGTCACAACAAGAATCCATTTTTTTGTTTTTTAGTGGTTTTTTGCCACAAGTTTGATGAAGGGAACATCCGCAACATCCTCCGGAACTGTCATGCCGTTTATTAGTCCATTTCCAAATAATCCATATAACCACTGATAGCAAGATTATTCCTACTATAACATATTGTATAATTAAATCTGTAGTCAGAGGTGTTTCCTGCATATAAAATCTTTGTAATTACTTCTGATTAAACCGGAATTATGCTGTATGATTCAACGGATAGTTTCTGATTAATATAACATTTACAAATCTGATTTATTTTTCGAGTCTTCCGCCGACTTCTTTTTTGTAGATGTTTTTCTCTTCTTTTCTTCATTTCCCGAGGACTGTTCAGCTACAATCCTTCTGTTTGAGGGATCTCTCATCACTGAACAGGTAATCTCGGATATGAGCTGCTTAATTTCATCTATAAATTCTTGGGCACTATATTCCTGATGTTCGATCATTCTCAGTTTCCCCTCCCATATACCTGTCAGTTTTGCACTTTTCAGAAGCTCCTCCCTTATAAGAGATATCAGTTCCAATGCGGCAGGAGTAGCCCTGAGAGTTTTCCTCTCTTTTATGATATAACCGCGTTTGTAGAGAATTTCAATAATAGCGGCACGTGTAGACGGTCTTCCGATTCCATTTGCTTTCAATGCTTCTCTCAAATCTTCATCATCTACAAGAGTGCCGGCTGTTTCCATAGCCTTCAGCAGAGTGCCTTCTGTATAATATTTTGGAGGTTGAGTGGTCTTCTTTGCCAGTTTTGGCTGATGAGGTCCGGATTCACCTTTTTCAAACACCGGAAGCACACTGCCGTTTCCCTCATCGTCCTTGTCTGAATCATCAACCTTCTTATCACCGGCATAAACCATCTTCCATCCGGGATCAAGGATCACTTTCCCGGTGGCTTTAAAACTAATTTTACCAACCTTCGCATTGACTACAGTCTGTTCGAAAGAACAATCAGCAAAGAATACAGATATAAATCTGAGGGCGATAATATTGAAAACTTCCCTTTCAGCTTTTGTAAGGTTATCAGGGAGTGGTTGGCCTGTAGGAATAATGGCATGGTGATCAGTAACTTTAGAGTTATCGAAAACCTTCTTACTTTTTCTCAGCTTTTTCCCTCGGATGGGTATCATTAAATGCAGGTAATCTTTCAAAGAATTGAGGATTCCACCGCATTTTCCATACATATCTTCCGTCAGATAAGTAGTATCTACGCGCGGATATGTAGTAACCTTTTTTTCATACAGACTCTGAATAGTCTTAAGAGTATTCTCAGCTCCAAGATTCAGTTTCTTGTTACATTCCACTTGCAGCGAAGTGAGGTCAAACAGCCTTGGAGGAGCCTCTTTCCCTGCTTTTTTATTTACATCTGTAACAGTCAGTGGGATATCTTTGATAGAATCCAAGATTTCTTTACCTTTTGATTCATTTTCAAAACTTTTTCCTGTGGCGGAGAAAAGGGTATCCCGGTATAAAGTTTTAAGTTCCCAGTAGTCTTTAGGAACGAAATTTTCTATTTCCAGTTGACGGCTCACTACGAGAGCAAGAGTAGGAGTCTGAACCCTTCCTATAGAAAGTACCTGACCCCTTATTCCGTATTTCATGGAATATAATCTGGTGGCGTTGAGCCCCAATACCCAGTCTCCTATTGCTCTGCAGAGCCCTGCCACATAAAGAGGTTCAAGGTCTTTTTCGGGTCTGAGATTCTGAAACCCTTCACGTATAGATTCGTCAGTCAGGGAGCTAATCCAAAGACGCTTAACAGGTTTTATGCAACCTGCTTTCTGCATAACCCAACGTTGTATCAATTCTCCCTCCTGTCCGGCATCTCCACAGTTGATAATCTCATCACATTTTTCAATTAATGATTTAATAGTCTCAAACTGCCGTTTGTAAGATTCACTTGGGATAAGTTTGATTCCGAAACGGGCAGGGATCATCGGCAGCGAAGACAATGACCATCTTTTCCATTCAGGACAATAGTCAGCCGGTTCTTTCAGACAACACAGATGTCCGAACGTCCATGTAACCCAATAGCCGTTTCCTTCAAAATATCCGTCACGTCTTGTGGTTGCTCCTACTATTTTTGCTATGTCGTTTCCTACGCTTGGTTTCTCGGTGATGCAGAGTATCATTCGGTAATGAAAATCTTTTGTAAAAGGGCAAATTCTGTTGCGTGCAGAGAAAAAGTATTATTATAAGTTAACTCCTTTTCTTTCAATCGCCTTTGCCTCATCCCATATGGCATCCATATCAGCAAGCGACATATCGCGCAAAGATTTTCCCAAATCTTTTGTTTTCTTTTCAAGGTAATTGAATCTGGATATAAATTTACGGTTTGTGCGCTCAAGAGCGTTTTCGGGATTAACCCCGTAAAGTCTTGCAGCATTCACAACGGCAAATAAAAGGTCGCCAAATTCAGCTTCAAGATCTTTTGCAGATCCGCTTTCAATCTCCTTCTCTACCTCTGTAACCTCCTCCTTCACTTTTTGCCAAACCTGACTGCGATCTTCCCAGTCAAATCCGACGTTTGCCGCTTTCTCCTGAATGCGGTTAGCCTTTATAAGCGCCGGTAGTGCAGCCGGAACTCCGGCAAGCACAGTTTTATTTCCACCTTTCTCCTTCAGTTTTATTTCTTCCCAGTTGCGGATTACTTCATCTGCAGAGTCAGCGGTTATATTGCCATAAATATGTGGGTGACGGAAAATCAGTTTGTCGGCGAGTGAATTACAGACGTCAGCAATATCAAATTCCTCCTTCTCGGATGCAATCTTAGAATAAAATAACACGTGTAAGAGTACATCTCCCAGTTCCTTCTTGACATTAGGGGTGTCTTCAGCCATCAGAGCGTCTGCCAGTTCATACACCTCTTCAATAGTATTGGGACGAAGTGATTCATTGGTCTGCTTGGCATCCCACGGACAGCGGGTTCTTAGTGTATCAAGCACATCGAGAATTCGTCCGAATGCAGCTAATTTTTCTTCTTGTGTATGCATCAGTGTATTTGTATCTAAATTAAAAGTAGATTTATATTGCCAGCAGAATTGATTCCTGAGACAGAGAGATAATTCAAAAGTCTCCGATTGAATTAGAGGTAAGTTCTGCGAGTGTTTTTGTTCAAGAAGAGCTCTACCTACCGTCAATTCAAGTGGAATAAAACGTGAAATTACCAGTCAAATCTTAACATATATTAAATAGGAAGTCACTACTGTCCTAAAATCAATGCAAAGTTAGATAGAAATTCCGATATTATTTGTATCTTTGTGGCTTGAAAATGGAATTTGACGGACAAATCCTAAACTGAATTTTTTAAATTGTCCGGAATTTTTCAGCTAAATATGGATAAACTTGTAGATTCAGACAGGATTCGAGAACTCAGACGCATAATCGATGAGTCTTCCAGAATAGTGCTGACATGTCATGTCCGTCCTGACGGAGATGCCGTGGGCAGCACCCTTGGCATGATGCATCTTCTGAAGCATCTGGGGAAGGAAGCCACGGTCATTCTTCCGGATAAGGCTCCGGCGAATCTTTCGTTCCTGCCGGGATTTAAGGAGATGGGAGTTTACACCTGTCATCCGGAATTTTGTGAAAGGACTGTTGATGAAGCTGATCTAATAATATGCTGTGATTTTAACACACCTTCACGGCAGGACTCCCTTGCTCCGGTTATTCAAAATGCCCGGTGTAAGAAAGTTTTGGTAGATCATCATCAAGAGCCGACACAATTTGCCGACCTAATGATTTCTTATCCTGATATGTCTTCTACCTGTGAGTTAATGTTCAGGCTTATTGCGGGGATGGGTTTTTATTCCGATATGGGACTTGACAGCGCCACATGTATTTTGACCGGGATTATTACGGATACAAGAAACTTTACTGTGAATTGTCGTCATAGCGATCTATATGAAATCCTTATCAAACTATTGGAAAAGGGAGTTGATAAAGAGGCGATAATTAAGGAAGCCCTGAACACAAGATCTTTCTGGAGCCTTAAGCTTGAAGCTTACGCTTTGTCTGAAAAACTCGAAGTGTTTCCGGCGCACAAAGCTGCTCTCATTACTCTCAGTAAAGAGGAACTTGACAAGTTTCACTATGAGAAAGGCGACTCCGAAGGGCTCGTTAACAGACCATTGGAAGTGAAAGGCATAATTTATAGTGTATTTTTGAGAGAGGATCCCGATTGTGTAAAGGTTTCGGCAAGGAGTTGTGATGGATTTCCCGTATCAGAGATCTGTAAAAATCTTTTTGGGGGCGGAGGTCATATACAGGCGGCAGGTGGAGAATTTCAAGGTTCACTTGAAGATTGCCGCCGCATACTTATTGAGGCTATGCCTGACTACGACAAATATTTAAAAACAAGTAAAATAATATAAGCCGGTTATCTTCATTGAACCGACCGGTAGACCCGACAACATGAATATGGTAATAAAGAAACTTATAAATTATTTCGAACTCCTGATGATTTTGGTTGCAGGAGTGTCTTCTTCATGCAGCAAAACAGAAAGTTATTCTGAATTGCTTAGGGAAGAGGAACAAGCTGTTAACTGGTATCTTTCATCTCAGAGAGTTGAACTTGAAATACCTGAAGATTCTATTTCTTTTATCACCGGTACAGACGCCCCATTCTACAAGCTTGATGAAAACGGCTATGTTTATATGCAAGTGATTAGGAAAGGAGAATTGAATCCTACTACCGGACGTCCGGCTAACCCTGTAAAAAGCGGTGATTTGGTTTATTTCAGATTCAGTCGCAAGAATATAAAGAATCTTTATGAGGGAGAAGAGGCATCATGGGAAGGAAATTCGGAGTATATAGAAAGTTCTCCAACTTATTTTCAGTATAAGAACACCTACCTGACGTCTACCACCGAATGGGGAACCGGTATTCAGATGCCATTGAAATTCCTTGGATACGACAGCGAGGTGAATCTTGTCCTCAAAAGTTATTATGGTTTTTCATCGGATCAGACCACCTGTTATCCATATCTTATAAACCTGAGATACTTTAAACCGGAATATTAATTCGGCAGATGGCTGATTAACATCCGGAATCTTTCTTAAAGAATTGATAATTATCGATTATGGCATTGATCAAATCTATATCAGGAATTCGCGGCACAATTGGAGGTAAAGCCGGCGAAGGGCTCGGAGGAGTTGATATCGTTAAATTTACTTCAGCCTATGCAGAATTTATAAAAAGACATAATCCGGCAGCAAAAAAAATTGTTGTTGGACGTGATGCACGTCTTTCCGGCGAGATGATGAGTCATCTTGTTGTAGGTTCACTTCTTGCAATGGGCTTCGATGTGATCAACATCGGGCTTGCTACTACTCCTACAACCGAACTTGCAGTGACAGGATCGTCAGCAGACGGCGGCATTATCATTACGGCGAGTCATAATCCGGTGCAATGGAATGCTTTGAAATTGCTTAACAACAAAGGTGAATTCCTATCAGATAAAGAGGGCAAAGAGGTTATTGCCATTGCTGAAAGCGAAGATTTCAATTTCTCCGAGGTATTATCTCTGGGAAAAGAATATAAAGATGATACATGGGCAATGCGTCATATCGAAATGGTTAAACAATTGCCTCTCGTAGACAGTAAGTTAATAGCGGAATCTAATTTTACTGTAGCTGTAGATGCTGTAAATTCAGTGGGTGGAATTGTTATTCCTGCATTGCTTCGTGAACTTGGGGTCAAGAATATCATAGAACTTAACTGTGAGGCAACCGGTAAGTTTGCCCATACTCCGGAACCGATACCTGAAAATTTAACACAGATTTCTGACCTCATGAAGTCAGGAAAAGCAGATGTCGGTTTCGTTGTCGATCCTGATGTCGACCGTTTAGCCATTGTCATGGAAAATGGAGAGATGTTCGTTGAAGAATATACACTTGTTGCCGTGGCAGACTATGTACTTTCAAAGACACCCGGTAATACTGTCTCTAATTTGAGCAGTTCACGTGCATTGCGTGATGTAACTGCCGCTCATGGATGTGAATATTCCGCAGCAGCAGTAGGAGAGGTGAATGTGGTAGCTAAAATGAAAGAAACCGGAGCTGTTATCGGTGGTGAAGGAAATGGGGGAGTAATTTATCCCGAACTTCATTACGGTAGAGATGCTCTTGTGGGCGTTGCACTTTTCCTCACTCTTCTTGCTAAAGAGGGTAAGAAGGTAAGTGAACTTAAAGCTACCTATCCGCAATATACAATTGCTAAAAATAAAATAGAACTGACTCCTGAGATCAATGTAGATGCTATCTTGGAGGCAGTGAAAGAAAAATTCTCTAACGAAAAGATAACCGACATAGATGGTGTGAAGATTGACTTCTCAGACAGCTGGGTACATTTGAGAAAATCTAACACCGAACCTATTATCCGCATCTATAGTGAAGCTTCCACAATGGAGAGAGCCAATCAGCTCGCTGAAGAGATAAAAGAAGTGATCGCAAGTCTTTAAAGTTCCTAACCAAACGCTTTAATATACAGATCATATAGATTTATCCATAAGTCTGTTGAATTTATCAATAATTTCACGTTACTGTTGTATAACCATTCAAACAT
>CAZXHO010000109.1:0-7407 GCA_964640365.1 uncultured Sangeribacter sp.
CTAAACACCTTAAGCTCCCTAAACACCTTAAGCTCTTCATGCTCTTTATCCTTAATCACCTTAAGCTCCCTAAACTCCTTAGACCTTTAATCTCCTTAACCCAGCGGTAGGACTTCGGGATGAAGGGAGCGGAAGGCTGCATGTCGCAGCTGTATCTCTCTCAGGCGTTTTGCCTCTCTGTCGACGGCTTCCACCGACAATGAGCGTGTGGCATCCGGAAGAGGTCGGTGCAGCCATGCCTTCAATATTCTCTCTCCCTCTTTAAGTATCGTCTCCCCTACTGCGTCCAAATATGTGGCTCTAAAAATCTCCCATATATATTCCACTGCCTCCTCCGATGGATGCACAAGATCGGAAGCATAAAAACGATAGTCGCGCAAATCGTCATTAACTATTTCATATGCCGGGAAATAATGACAGTAATCTAATTTACTGCATATTTCTTCTACAGCCAACAACAACACTGACTTTGAAAGCGAATTACCCGAGAATCCATCCTTCAAATGCCTCACCGGACTAACTGTGAAGACAATATTAAGCTGAGGATAAGCACCCCTTACCTTTCGGGCAAGATTAATCCACCTTTCGACAATCTCACTTACTTCCAGCCTTCTTCTCATAAACATAGATGTGGGCTGCTTATGACAATTTGCCACCACATAATCATTTCTTCCCGAAAGATAATAGCACCACGATGTACCAAAAGTAATAAACAGGGCATTCGCCTTTTCGAGAAGCATATTCAGAGCTTCCCTTCTTTCGAGAAATGCCACCATGCAGTCCTCCCGCCTTTCGGCAGACATTTTGGAATCAAAAAGCCAAGAATGAAACTTCTCTCCGGCTCTGAAAAGAGAATCATAAAATTCGATTCCGGAGTGATTGGAAAAAAGCAAAGCCCGAAAAGCCTTCTCGATAGATAACGGATTGTAGAGCGTTCCAAGGAGATTGGAAGCGTTCCAAAGACAGGAGCGCATTTTAGCCGCCATATTCTCTGCAAAACACGAACCGGTAAAAACCACGGGAACATCCGGTGAAAGAGTCAAGGCTGAACGCTTAGGAAGATATTGAGTGCGAAATTTCATGAAATCAAAAGATTATTCCGGACAAATGCCATAAAATTGAGATAGATTAACAATTGTTCAAAATTACATTTTCCCGATGAGAAATCAAAATAAAACTTTAACACTCCATCATAGTGTTTATGTCAGAAAAATTTACTAATTTTGCACACAGAACCACAAATTCCCTTTAGGGAACAGGAGACACACCATTCCGCATGAATTGGCAAAGCCATGACATATTTCTAACCAGACGAAAGCCTGGCAAGATTTCGAGCACCAAAAGTGCGCGGTTACATTTGACGGGAACAATCGTGTGCTCCTGTGTGGCAAAAATGCGCCGCCCCATGTGCGGATGCAGAAAACAGTTAAAAGTGTAACAATATAACGTGAGTGGACGCCTCAACTTCTTGTGGCGCCCATTCGTTTTTTAAACTTATTAAGTAGTGAAAATAGGTGTTGTTATGGGCTCTACCAGCGATTGGGGAGTCATGAAGGCAGCCACTGAGACACTCTCTCAGTTTGGCGTTGAGGCAGAAACAAAGGTTCTTAGTGCTCACCGCACTCCGACAGAGCTTGAAAAATGGGTTAGCGGGCTACGTGAACGCGGGTTTGCTACTGTAATTGCTGCTGCAGGCGGTGCAGCTCATCTCGCCGGTGTGGTGGCAGCTTTCACAACTCTTCCTGTAATCGCTGTGCCTATTAAGGGAAAGACACTCGACGGTCTCGACTCTCTTCTTTCCATGGTACAGATGCCCTCCGGAATTCCAGTTGCTACAGTTGCTATAGACGGTGCCAAAAACGCGGCTCTTCTGGCTATAGAGATGCTTGCTATCAAAGATAATAGTCTTAAGGAGAAAATGGATGAATTCCGTAAGCAACAGGCAGCCAAAGTTCTTGCTTCTACTCTTGACTAATTTTTATGACTACTATGACGCCATATAGAATTTACGTAGAGAAACGTGAGCCATACCGCGTTGAAGCTGAAAGTCTGCGCAATGAGCTCAATTCTAATCTCGGACTCAACATAAAAGATTTACGCCTTCTTTGTGTCTACGATCTCTTCGGATTCACACCCGAACTCGTGGAAAAAAGTAGCTATAAAGTATTCGGTGAGCCTGCCACAGATACTGTCAGCAAAGAGGTAGATACTGCAGGAAGACCCTATCTCGCAATTGAATCTCTGCCGGGTCAGTTTGATCAGCGCGCCGCAGCCGCTGAAGAATGTGTTAAGCTTATAAAACCCGATGCAGATATAGATATCAGAAGCGCCAAGCTTATGATTTTCGACAGCAGTGTAGGCGAAGAAGAGATGAAAAAAATAGCCCACTATTGCATCAACGCGGTAGAATCAAGGGAAAAGGATCTTTCCATCCTTGCGGCTCCCGAACGGGCTGCCGCAAAACCTGTGCCGGTGCTCAAAAAATTTAGAGAAATAACACCAGAAAAAGCTCCGGAATGGTGCAAAGAGAAAGGTCTTGCCATGAATGGAGATGACCTTATGGAAGTGGTGAAATATTTCAATGAAGAAGGACGTGATCCCAATGAGACCGAACTCCGTATTCTCGATACATATTGGAGCGACCACTGCCGTCATACTACTTTCACTACAGAACTCACCGATATCAAAGTAGATGATTCTTTTGCATCTGCCGACCTCGAAGAAAGTTTGCGCCAGTGGCATGAGATCCGCAAAGAATTGGGCAGAGACAACAAACCTCTCTGTCTTATGGACCTTGCAACGATCGGCGCCCGCTACCTTCGCAACAAAGGCTTGCTTAACGATCTTGAGCAAAGTGAAGAAAACAACGCCTGCAGCATCTATGTAGACGTAGATGTGGATGGGGAAAAAGAACGTTGGCTGCTCCAGTTCAAGAACGAGACTCACAACCATCCTACTGAGATAGAACCTTTCGGTGGAGCTTCCACATGTCTTGGAGGCGCCATACGAGATCCGTTGAGCGGACGCAGCTATGTTTATCAGGCTATGCGTGTCACCGGAGCCGGGGATATATATAAACCTGTAGCGGAGACAATGAAAGGGAAACTGCCTCAGAGAGTAATTTCACTGAGAGCGGCTGCCGGCTATTCTTCATATGGAAATCAGATCGGTCTTGCCACAACCCATGTGCGCGAAATCTATCATCCGGACTATGTGGCAAAACGTTTGGAAGTTGGTGCTGTAGTAGGTGCCGTAAAGGCTTCAGATGTCCGTAGGGAAAGTCCCTCAGAAGGCGATGTAGTCCTTATGTTTGGCGGCCGAACCGGACGTGACGGCATTGGAGGAGCCACAGGTTCTTCAAAAGAACATACAACCTCTTCTCTCGAAGAGTGTGGAAGTGAGGTTCAAAAAGGAAATGCACCTGAAGAACGTAAGATTGCACGTCTTTTCCGCCGTCCGGAAGTGACACGCTTAATAAAGAAATCGAATGACTTCGGTGCCGGTGGCGTCAGCGTTGCAATCGGCGAGCTCACCGACGGCCTCGACATTTACCTTGACAGAGTTCCTACAAAATATTCCGGACTTAACGCTACCGAACTTGCAATCAGCGAAAGCCAGGAACGCATGTCGGTGGTGGTTGAAAAGAAAGACATGGAGGAATTCATGAAATATTGTCGTGAAGAGAATCTGGAAGTTAACCATGTCGCAGACGTCACTTCCTCCGGTAGAATGCGTATGTTCTATGGGGATAAAGTTGTTGCCGACCTCAAGCGTGAATTTATTGATTCAGCTGGTGCAAGACATTTTGCAGAAGCCACGATCGGCACGATCGAACCACGCGATCCATTTATCCATGAAGTAAAAGGCGATAACCTCAAAGATAAATTCCTCAATCTCCTTGCTGATGATAACGTCACTTCACAGAAGGGTCTAATTGAACACTTCGATTCTTCTATCGGGAAATCTACGGTTCTTATGCCTTTTGGAGGAAAAACTCAAGGAACGGAATCCCAAGTATCAGTTCAGAAACTTCCTGTAGGAAGACATCATACGGACACAGCGAGTATGATGGCTTTCGGATTCAATCCTTTCCTGACAAGCTGGAGCCCTTATCACGGAGCTGCTTATTCTGTAGTAGAGGCGGTAAGCAAGGCTGTGGCGGCAGGAGCAGATTACGAGCGTATGCGTTTCTCTTATCAAGAATATTTCGAACGTATGCACTCTCGCGAGTCATGGGGAAAACCTCTGGCAGCCCTTCTGGGCACACTGCGAATGCAGACTGAACTGGGACTTGCCTCAATCGGTGGTAAGGACTCTATGAGCGGAACTTTTGCCAACATCAATGTACCCCCAACACTGATTGCTTTCGGCGTAGCACCTGTTGACAGCCGCAACGTAATCAGTCCTGAATTCAAAAGCGGCGGAAATTTAATCTATCTTGTTCGCCACAATCCATTACCCTCTCTTATGCCTGATACGGAGCAACTTAAAAGAAATTATAAGATGATTCAGCAACTCATTGAAGAGGGCACTATAGTTTCAGGATATGCGCTCGGTTTCGGAGGCCTCACGGAAGCAATTGCTAAAATGAGTTTCGGCAACAGAATCGGAGCTGACATAAAGGTAAAAGAGGAAGATCTTTTCAATTATGGGAACGGAACAATCGTAGTCGAGAGTAATGCAATGCTTCACTTGCCGGATTTCGAGCTTATCGGTGAAACCTCAAACTATGATACGCTCAACATCAATGGTGATAAGATATCGATTGATGAGGCTTACGAAGCAAACAGCAAGCGTTTCACAGCAGTTTATCCCGACCGTACAGAAGTCAGAGGCAAGGTAGAGAATGCCGTGTCAGGAAGTAACAAAACAAAATATCCCGGAGAACCCAAAGAACATCCGGTCGTTTATCTGCCGGCATTCCCGGGTACAAACTGCGATTATGACATGGCTGCTTCTTTTGCAGCCGAAGGAGCCGAGGTGACTACTTCTGTTTTCTGTAACCAGACTCCGGAAGACATTGAAAATTCTACATCAGAAATGGCATCTCTGATAGATGCATGCGACATTCTTGCATTCTCTGGCGGATTCTCGGAAGGCGACGAGCCGGACGGTAGCGGTAAGTTTATCGCCAGCGTCATAATGAACGATAAGGTTAAGGCAGCCATCGAAAGATTGCATGCACGAGGAGGTCTTATTCTTGGCATATGCAACGGTTTCCAGGCACTCATTAAATCAGGTCTCTTGCCATTCGGTAAAATTGGAGAGCTGAATTCCGACTCCCCCACTCTGTTCCGCAATGACATCAACCGTCACATTTCACAGATAGTGAACACACGTGTCGGATCGGTAGCCTCCCCATGGCTTGAAGGATTTGAGCTCGGAGAACAGCATGCAGTTGCTGCATCTCATGGAGAAGGTAAATTTGTAGCAAGCAAAGAACTTGCCGAAACGCTCCGCAAGAATGGACAGATTGCTTTCCAGTATGTTGACAACGAAGGCAACGCCACCATGGACTCCCCTGCTAATCCCAACGGAAGCACAGAGGCAATCGAGGGTATAATTTCTCCCGATGGACTTATTCTTGGCAAGATGGCACATTCAGAACGCTATGATGAAGGCCTTATGAAAAATATCTCCGGGAACAAGCGTCAGAATCTCTTTGCCAATGCCGTAGCATACTTTAAGGGGAAATGACTGCGTAGTGAGTCTGCTTAAGAGAGGTGGACTCCGTGAAGGGTTCAATTTATAAATCATCTTTAAACATAGGAAACTAATAATACTACTATAAAATGGCAAAAAGTTACGAAGCCTCCGGCGTAAACCTTGAAGCCGGTTACGAAGTGGTAAGCCGCATCAAAAAACATGTGGCATCCACCAACCGTAAAGGTTGCATGGGAAATATTGGTGCATTCGGGGGCATGTTTGACCTCGGATCCCTCAACTACAAGCATCCTATTCTCGTAAGCGGCACAGACGGTGTGGGAACAAAACTTAAGCTTGCCTTCGCAATGGACAAACACGACACAATCGGCATTGATGCAGTTGCAATGTGTGTCAATGATGTGCTTGCCCAAGGTGCAGAACCATTGATTTTTCTCGACTACGTGGCAGTAGGCAAGAATCACCCTGCTGTTGTTGAGGCAATAGTTTCGGGCGTGGCAGAAGGTTGCCGACAGGCAGGATGTGCTCTTGTAGGAGGCGAGACTGCAGAAATGCCGGGTATGTATGACGAGGATGATTACGACATAGCCGGATTTACAGTAGGAGCCGTGGAAAAAGAAAGACTCATAGACTGCTCTAAAGTAAAAGCGGGAGATGTTCTCGTGGGAATAGCATCATCAGGAGTTCACTCAAACGGATTCAGTCTGGTACGTAAAATATTAACTGACAATAATCTTGATCTAAACCTCAAATATGAGGGAACAGGTGATAAAACCCTTGGCGAAGTATTATTGACACCCACAAAGATATACGTAAAACAGGTTCACGACGTATTGAAAGAGGTAGATGTTCACGGAATAGCACATATCACAGGTGGTGGCTTCGATGAAAATATTCCTCGCATATTGTCAAAAGGTCAGGGAATCGAAATCAAAGAAGGGAGCTGGGAGATTCTTCCGGTGTTCCGTCTGCTTGAAAAATATGGCAAAGTTCCTCACAGAGAAATGTTCAACATTTTCAATATGGGAATTGGCATGGTGCTTGCTGTTGATGAGAAAGATGCTCCTAAAGTTGTGGAGATTCTCACAAAGGCAGGAGAAAAAGCTTCTGTGATTGGCAAAGTGGTAGAAGGAGAAGGAGTAACAATTATATAAATTCATTAGAGAATGGATAAGAAACGGATAGCGGTTTTTGCAAGTGGAAACGGCTCCAATTTCGAAGCCCTTGCCAATGCTTGTTCCACCGGATCTCTGGATGCCGAAATAGCAGTATGTATCACTGACAAACCCGGTGCATATGTAACCAAGCGAGCTGAAAAATTCGGAATTCCCGTTGTAGAGTTTAGAGCAAAAGACTATGCTTCGAAGGCAGAATATGAAACAATGCTCCTCGACATACTTAAAAAGAACAATGTCGAACTCATTTGCCTCGCCGGTTATATGAGAATTGTGGGCGATGTTCTGCTGAAAGCTTATGAAAACAGGATCCTGAATATCCATCCATCACTGCTTCCTGCTTTTCAAGGTGCCGATGCAATAGGACAGGCCATGGAATACGGAGTGAAGGTATATGGTGTAACAGTACATTATGTAGACAATACTCTCGATGGCGGAAAGATAATTTCCCAAGTGGCTGTTCCCTATGAAGGTAATGACAGGGAAGAACTCGAACCAATGATCCACGCACAGGAGCATATCATCTATCCGGCTACAGTCAAAAAGGTTCTTTCCAATCTCTGAAACC
>CAZXHO010000110.1:0-7388 GCA_964640365.1 uncultured Sangeribacter sp.
CAGTCAATCCTTTCAGCTGTGCCTAACCCCGATGCAACTACTTACTATCTCGCTGCTATCGTAGGTGCACGTACTAACAACGAAAGCGCTGTAATGAGCAACCTTAAGAAGGCTATCAGCCTTGACAACAGTATCCTCAAAGAGGCTCAGACCAACCTTGAATTCTCAAAATTCAACCTCAGCGGTCTTTGATCTACGATAATTTAGGAAATTGATCCCAAATAATTCAAGGGGATGCATCCGATTAAAGATGCATCCCCTTGTTGACTTCATATCCTTTTGCGAACTAAAGCTTATGACCTAATTGTAAAATGGTAGGATGAAATTTCTGTATTCCATTAAGACATTGACTGTTATCACAGATTATAATGTTAAATCTACAATTACTATTAGGCTAAAAATCAGATTTTTATAATGTAGGTACAAGGTTAATATTAGTCTTTGAATTATATCTGCTTGGAAATATAGCCTGAGGTTAGATAAGCTTTTTAACCTCTTCGTGGGTTACATCCGGAAACCACTTCTTCAGTTTTACAAAAGCCTTTTCGTGTATTGCCGGGGTAATATAATTATACACTGTTTTCAGCGCAGCTGTCAATGCTGTAAGGTCATCGCTATAACCCACTAACGGCAATGCGTCCGGAATTAAGTCAGCAGGGAATATAAAATAACCTAATGCACCGTATATCACCGCCTTTGCTTTCCACGGAGTAGATGAGTCAATAGACACCTGATATAAGAGCAATACGGCATAAATCGCTTTTATCCCAGCCGTTTTCGCCACTTTAGTTACCTTTGTCCACAGCTGCTCTACATTAAAATATTTTCTAAACTTGAGATAAAATGAAGCATTGCGGCGTGCAGGAATTATAGGATATTTTTTCATCATTAGAGTAAGGAAATGCTCAGTAGATTTTGCCCGGTTCTGTCAACAGGGTTTATAATTACAAATTTATATTAAATTAATAGGCAACTTGCTCTCAGGTTTGGATTAAAGAGCACCTTGTTCTATAAGGGTGGCAATACGGTCGATTATGGCATCTTCCTCATTTTTGGAGGGATTAAATCCGGCTTTCATGTTCATTCCGAAAAACCGACCGAATGTTTGCCAGAATCCTGCGCGGAAAGTCCCGAGGAATGCTTTCACAATATTAAATGAGCTTTGGTCAGTTTCGCGATTTATAAGCTTCAGAAGCACTTTCCCTTGTCTCTTCGTCATGTTCTTCACAACGGGTTTATATTGTTCGAAAATATCCTTTTCGAGCTGTTTCAGATGCTTTTCCCGTAGTTTCTTGTCCGGAATGGTCTGGATATACTCATAGGTCTCGCAAAGCGTGGAGAATGCCAATTTTGCATAAGGTAGGGTTTTGCGCACATCGCGCACTGTGCGCCAATAAAATTCTTCCTGCTTTTTATTTTTGAATTTCATAGGGGGATAGACAAAGAAATCCCGAAACACCGTCATCCTCACAGTGTCGCCATATTCGTCTACAAACCTATAAAAACCTTTTATCGCCTTCACTTTCACTTCCGGATTAAGCGGAAGTGAGGATATGTCGGTAGATTTATTCTGTGCGGCCGCCCCCAAATAGAAAGCCCACAGAAATATAGATAAAAGTAACCCTGATTTTCCTAAATTTCCCATCTTATTCAACATTGCATAGCGTTGCCTTTATAATAACGCAACAAACGGGAATTTATTTGGGCTCAGGCCGTGGAATTACCAACGCAAGGAGGGTTTCTCGTCCATAGAGCATAAGAGCTTCGAGAATAGAATGCCTGAAATTGATTCTCGATGCCAATTCCCGTGCACGTAAAGCTATAGATGACAGATGATCAAAAGCATAAAAATCTAAAACAGACTCAGGATTTCCTATTCCGAGAAATCCGCATAATGCATCATGTATGGCAGAGTTAAAATCGGAGAGTAATTTTATCGGAGAGGCATAGATCTCATTAAGAGCAGGGATAATGTGCTGGTAGAAGGGTGTTCTGCCGTAAGCTGCCTCAAGAGCTCCAAGGTGCATATGGCGCCAGTTACCATGATCCGCCATCACAGCCTTACTGATGCCGGAAGCCTTCTTTAACGATGCTCCTCCCCCTTCTATGGGAATTGACAGAAACAGACTCCCGGTATTGCCGGTGATGCGGGTTCTGGCAAAATCTTTCCCGGCAATGCCTATAGATGCCGAAGCTTTACTTATAGCAGCGCTTAGAGATAAGTCAGTACGAATAGCCGCCAACCATGCCGCATACCATTCGGCTGATGCTGCAAACGGGATAATCGTAGAAGGAATCTTCCCCGCATTTATTTCGCACAATTCATCCATAGCAAGATAGAGCCGAAGCCTCAGAACTTAGAGCTATCCGGGTTTGCATCGCGCAGGATTCTGTTCCATCTTATTTTACCGTCGAAAATACTCTTATCTTCATCAAACGATACAATTACAAACATAGGCGAACCCACAATATGGTCTTCCGGCACGAATCCCCAGTAACGGGAATCGGCGGACCGGTCGCGGTTGTCTCCCATCATCCAGTAGTAATCGAGTTTGAAGGTATAGTATTCCGTTTCCTCGCCGTTTATGTATATCTTTCCGTCTTTCACCTTAAGGTCGTTGCCCTCATATACACTTATGGCACGTTCATAAACCGGCAGATTTTCCAAAGTGAGATGGAGCGTAGTTCCGCGTTTTGGAATCCAGAATTCACCCATGTTCGGACGTGTCCAACCATAGCCTGCATTCAACGGGAACATTCCTCCAAGGTCATACAGCCCTGTTTCACTCTCCTTGCGCAGGGGACCTATCACCTCTTCCCAAGTTTCAACCTGCGCCTTCATTTCCTTTGTCAAGGGCACGTCATAATAACGGAATCCGGCTATTTCGTTGGTTATAGGAGCAGCGCCATGATCGTCTGCCCTCACACCTATTGATTCCCATTTTTCTTCTGAGATGATTCCGTTTACGGGTATAATGTAATTAAACTGGACATTTGTCGGCTCCGGTATTACTTCACCGTTGATAAAAATGGAATCATTGCGTATTTTCAGACGGTCGCCGGGTAATCCAATAACCCTCTTCACATAATTTTCACGACGGTCTACCGGTCGCCAGACAATCTCTCCGAACACTTGCGGGTTTTGCTCCATATAAGCTTTCGGATCAGAAATCCCGTTTCTCCTGAGGTCGTAACAGATCTGATAATAGTCCGGATTCTGTATTTTCAGAGCCACAGTGTCGCCTTGGGGATAGTTGAAAACCACAATATCGCCGCGTTTTATATCCCGTAAGCCGGGCAACCGGTGATATTCCAACTGAGGCTTTTCGATATAACTTTTAGTATTTATTATCGGCAAAGTGTGTTGGGCAAGAGGGAAATGTAACGGTGTCTGAGGCACCCTCGGACCGTATATAGTCTTGTTTACCCAGAGATAATCGCCTACAAGTAAAGATTTTTCAAGGCTTGACGAGGGAATCTTATAGTTTTGACCGATAAAGGCAAAAATCATATAAACCAGAACAAGAGCGTATACAATGGCATCTACCCAGCCCATTACAGTGCGGGTCGGTCCCTTAGTCTTTTTCCACCATGTCCATGGGATATATGCGGTGATATAAATATCAAGGAGCAACAGCCAGATAAGTCCGAGCCAAGGATTGCCCATCCAAATTACCCATAGGAAAAACAGCACCGAAACGATACCGAATCTAATCCATCGGGTGATTTTTGTGTTGCGTATTCTTTCTTTCAGGGATTTAATACCCTCAGCGGTTGGATCAGCGCCGTTTGTCGGGGTCTTTGCTTTATTATTGCTGTCGCTCATTCTATGTGTCTGTAAATTCGGTGAATGGTTTGAAACCAGTCAATGATATATCCGTTTATGCTATTGAAACGATTACACGAAAAGACCTTTCGTTTCTGTTACGTCCGAAAGCATGTCTGCCATGGTGAAAAATCCTTTCTTCCCTTTGAGCCATTCGGCAGCCTTCACTGCTCCGAGAGCAAAACCAACACGGCTTTTCGCCTCATGACGAAGAGTTATAGTGTCTACCTCCGAATCCCATGATATAATATGAGTTCCCGGCACTTCTCCCTCTCTTATGTGGCTTACTTCAAGCGCATGGTTATTATTTTTCTTCCCTTCTTCAGGTTCTTCCCATTTAGAAATGCGGTCAACATTCTCCACGATTTCCTCGGCAAGTGTAATGGCGGTGCCTGAGGGATGATCGAGTTTGTGGATATGGTGTATTTCGGTCATTGAAGGGGTATATTCCGGGAATCTGTTCATCACTTTTGCAACATACCTATTGAATGCCATAAATAGATTTACGCCGATTGAGAAATTTGACGCCCATAGCAGCGTCCCTTCGCCTTTGTCGCATATTGCCTTTATATCGGGCAAGGAATTTGTCCATCCTGTAGTGCCTACCACTACGGGTACGCCTACTGCAAAAGAGGCAAGGATATTATCTACGGCAGTTCCGGGTGTTGTAAACTCTATTGCCACGTCTGCGCTTCTGAATTGCGGTGAATTAAAATCTTCAGTATTGTCTGCATCTATTATGCATACCACTTTATTACCGCGCTCAAGAGCTATTTTTTCGATAAGATGGCCCATTTTGCCATAACCGATAATTGCTATTTTCATTTTGGGAGTTTTATTGAAGGTTGGCAGTTGTTAAAAATTAGCGTGTAATTAGCTTACTCTAAGTGCAAACAAATTCTAACCTATTTGGTTGCTAAATTTCAACATCTAATTTATAAACGCTTAAAAACTATTTTTATGATTGAGTGGCTCTATATCGCCATAGGTTTAGAATCCAAAAGCAATATTATCAATATAGAGAGTCAATCCTTCAGTACCGATAAAAGCTTCCCCACATGTGGATGAAGCCATTACCAGAACGTGTGTTGGCACTGCATCTTCGGGAGCCCAGCCAATCTCCTCCACAGGCACCATTTTCCCCTTAGAATTTCTGGCATAATATGCCTTTTCTCCGTTAAGAAGCCCCATCCACGGTTTATAGAAAGGTTTCTTGGTAATATCCCCGTAATTAATATCGAGCCGGTGACCCTTTGTCCAAGGAATCGAGTGGTCGTATCTTTCACGGCCTGTGCCTACACGCTGTGCATATATTTTGCCGTTTGCATCCTCCCATCTTTTCTGAAGCAAGACATATACTTCAGCATTATCGCGTCCCGGAAGGGTCTTTTTGGAAGAGAATCCCGTAGATTTTATTCTGGTGTCTGTGTCAGGCATATCTACTTGGAAATCATACACAAGAGCCTTAGGCCTTTTGGTATACGGCACTCCCATTTCCATCTTGGAATACGGACCTTTGGTAGACGTTACGGGCTCAAACACTCTTCCAAGAAATATGGAGCCGGCCACCATCACATCCATATTTATGAGGCCGAGTACTTTTACCTCCTCCATTTTGGCTTCCATTTTGGCGCAAGTGTTGCCATTATGATTGAAAGGGGATACCGTGTTCGAGCCTTTAACTATTCCCGATACTTTGGCATACACATTGCTTGTTGCCCAAGGTGATCCTCCGGTATTGACATAAGGTTTGTTGCCCTCCACCTGCGCTTCGGGACCTATTTCATAGACTGTTTTATGAGCTCCTCCTATCAGTTTAGATTCCGATATGCCGCGCGTTATCCATTGTGAAAAATCTCCATACCTTATAGGCTCAAGTGTAAGGGAAAGTGCCGGCAATGATGATATAAGATAGGAAAGAAACAATATTCCCGTTTTCTTCATATTCAGTTCAAGAATCGCGAATAATAATCCGTAACGCTACAAAATTACAAAATATAGGCGTATCTGCCAATTTTATCCCGGTTGTTCCGATTTATAATTATTACAATTCTGACTTTATATGGAAAGAAAGCTTGCAGAATTATTAATGATCTGTTCGGTTAGGTCAACGCCTCTGCAAGATGATAAGGAGGCAATAATTTCCTCTATGGGAGTGTCGGATTCATCGGTTTCAGCAAGCATCACTTCAAGGGGCATACCTTCTATCACTGCAGAATTAAATTTATCGTTGAAAGAGAGCCATATGCCCGCGTCAGTCAGCATACGGGCCACTGTTGGTTTACCCCTGAAGCCATGAACAAGCCAATTTTGGGTTGGCTTTAAATCCTTTTTCATGCCGATAATAATATCGTGGGCACGCACACAATGAATTATTAAAGGTTTTCCCAATTTTTCCGAAATTTCCACCTGACGTTTCATTACATTCATCTGTCGGTAGAGAGGTCCTCCCTTAAGTAAATCGATACCACACTCTCCTATCGCACATACGTGAGGATGGCTGCAAACCTCTTCGAGCATATTCCACATTTCCTCACTTATCTCCTCACTCGTAGACCAAGGATGTATCCCTGCGGAATAAAATTGATTTTCCAATGGAGAGAATTTTTGTGGCTCCACACAAACTACTGCTTCCGGTCTCGGTGCGGGATGATGGGTATGTATATCAATTATAGTCTGCATATCGCGGCTCTTTAAGTATTAGTTATTATATAATCAACGGCTCAGAAATAACCTATCTTTTAAGGTACAGGATCATAGCCGCTTCCACCCCATGGATGACACCTTGCAATTCTCTTTACGGCAAGCCATCCTCCTTTTATTGCTCCGTATTTTCTTATAGCATCTATTGCATACTGGCTGCATGTAGGACTATACCGGCATGCTGCAGGAAAATGTGGGGAAATAGCTCCCTGATAGAAACGGATAAAAAGTATAAAAATTTTAGACATAAACTTCTATAGAAAAAGGCTAAGTAAGAGGCTTAAATCCATATATAATAAACCCAAACGGGACACGATAGCTTTATTCTTGGTTCCGAATCTCCTCCACTTTGAGGGCAAGACGTTTGAGGAGATTCCTCATCTTCTTTTCAATTAATGTATAAGGAAGATTCTTATCGTGAAGATATATGAAAGCCATGCTTAAAGTGCGGATCGATTTATTCAGTTGATCCGGTTTAAAAAACTCCTTCCTATTGAGGCGATAAGCCTCGCGTATTCGCCTCCTCATAAGGACTCTGTCTACAGCATGTCGTCTCTTTTTCTTGGGAACCGTTATAAGCATCTGCAGGTTGTCAATTTTTTCAGGCACATGGTCGCGAAAGGTGTTAACAAGAGTCGTATCGTCAACTATTCTCCAAGTGAGTCTTATAGGAAACTCATAGAGTGAACTCCCCTCTTTAAACAATGGTTCCACAAGCGATCTGTGACGCAATTTTTCCCCTTTGCGCAAGGTGAGACGGCTTGCACAAGAGGAAGTTTCCTCTTCCACCTGTGTTCCTGCATTTTCCGGTTGTAACTTATCCTCCTCGTTCATATAATCGTGCATCCTGCCTGTGTAT
>CAZXHO010000111.1:0-7324 GCA_964640365.1 uncultured Sangeribacter sp.
GAATGGAAAATTTGTAAAATATTGGCAAAGGTTATAAATGAGAAAAGGCAAAAAAATATAACTAATAACGCTTTATATAATGTCTTCATTTTTTCATTATTTTAAAACTATTTCCATTTATTGAAACTATAAACATCTTTTCATTTCCACAATTAAAAGGAATCGAAAATTCACCGGAAGAAGAACACGTATAAGATAATCTATTGACACCCTTCATATCGTAAATATTAATTTTTGCTCCGGCATCTACATTACTTAAATAAAGAACGCCATCAGTTATACTGCCCCTAACGTCATTATTAGGAAAGTTAACATTAACTATTGCTGCATCTTGGTATTTGTCTACGTACGTAAATCCGACAACCTCCGATTGAGTGAAAAAGACTTGTTTCCCTTCACAATTAATTATTAAATCTGTATTATTAAATGATATTTCGGGAACTTTAGACATTTCAAAAGCCACTGCCGATCCGTCATATAAAAACAAAACTAAATTATTAGAAAATACGGGAAAGGAAGTTAGTAGTATTATAATACTGAATATTATTTTTTTCATTTTATGATTTTTATAGAAAGTAATGGCTATAGGGAAAAGAGGATCCTACAAAAGTCTATTATAAGGGCAACATAAGGGCAACGCATCTCCCTCGGACACATTTGCACCTCTTAACTTATCTTATTTCACTTAAGTATTACTAAACCACATCAGCTCGATAGCTTTATTAAATATGGGGTTATTCTATGAATTTTACTTTTGAAGCATCTCGCGGTTTCGCTTCCGGTTCTTCATCCGGATAACCGACTGCTATAGCATATAACAACTGATAATCTTCCGGTATATCAAGGCAGTCGACATATGGTTTCGCCTTTTCATCCGCAACCATGAAACGTACAGGACCACCAAGGCAACAGGTTCCTAACCCGAGAGATTGTGCGGCGAGTAATATATTTTCTCCCAATAGGCCGCAGTCAAGCTGTCCTGATCCATCGCGAGGAGAAGCAATGAAAATCACTGCCGGTGCATTACGGAACATATTTTTAAATCCCGGTTCATCCTTCCTTGTGCTGTCAGCTTCTACAAACACTTGCGTGATTCCATTTATGTATTCGGTATTATCCACTATCCTGACTTGCCAAGGCTGTTTATTCATTGCACTGGGGGCATTTATGCCACACTCAACAATCTGTTCAAGTTTTTCGCGTTCTACAGGCTGATCCTTATACTTACGTATGCTACGACGCGCCATAATCGTTTCAATCACTGCATTGGCATCGGTATTTGAATTCTTGTCATCCGTAGCTCCCGGATTAGATGAACAACCGGAGATAAGCATCATAGTTCCACCAAGCAAGAGTAAGGCTGTTTTTTTCATAACTATTACATTTAATTTTCTTAACCGTACAAATTTAATACTTTAATCCCATTATTACAAGCCAAATAGACCATAATTAACTACAACTGTGTCATTACTGACAGCCGCGTTACAATGTCTGAAGAGCAATACGCCACACCCTCCCCAAGAGTAAATTTTCATAATTTTTCATAAGGCACAACTTAAAGTTTCAACTTACTCCCTAAGATTATGTTATAATGTTATATGTGAACACATATTAAGCACTCAGGCATTACGGCCGACGTTCAAATGTGTTTTATTGATGGTAAATTAAAAGTAATGAGATATGGAAAACATTGAATCTTTATTGGATTTATCCGGGAAAATAGCAATAGTCACCGGCGGAGGTGATGGCATTGGTAAAGCCTCCTGTATCATTCTGGCTGCCGCCGGAGCTTCAGTAGTCGTGAGCGACCTTTCTCTTGAAAAGGCTGAAGCAACGGTTGAAGAAATTAAAAAGAATGGAGGTAAGGCAGCCGCTGTTGCTTGCAACGTTTTGGAGAGTAAAGATCTTGAAAATATGGTAGCCTTTGCAGTCAAAACCTATGGTACTGTAAACATTCTTGTCAACAATGCCGGCATGGGAGGCGGAGGAAGAGAGAACCCTTATAAGATTGACCGCAGTTATGTGGAACGAATCTACGCCATCAATGTCTTTGCTCCATGGGAGCTTAGTAAGCTTGTTGCCCCTTACATGCAGCAGTCAGGCTATGGAAGCATTGTCAATATTACCTCAATGAGCAGCATCAACAACAGTCCGTCTATGGCAATCTACGGATCTTCAAAAGCTGCTCTCAACCATATGGCATCCAACCTTGCTTATGATTACGGCCCTATGGGGATAAGAATTAACAGCGTAGGTCCCGGCGCTACAAGGACTCACGCACTTTCTACAGTCCTCACACCGGAAATAGAAGCCAAAATGCTTGCACACACTCCTATCCATCGTCTTGGAGAAGTATCTGATATCGCAGGTGCAGTTCTATATTTTGCCGCTCCAATATCAGCTTGGGTGAGCGGTCAGGTTCTGATGGTGAATGGAGGAGGAATCCAGACCTTAGATTAATTCTCAAAACATATCATTTGCCCGCATACTCTTTGGAATCCATCTATGAGTGTGCGGGCTTTATTATTCTCTAATATTATTTCTTGAGATATTTTCTCAATGTTTTCTTTAAATCTCCTTTATCCGTATCCCCGGAAAATTCCCAAAACATTATGCCCCCGAGATTATTTGCATTGACATATTCACATTTAAGTTTCAATGATTCCGGATTATCGTAAGTTATCTCCATCTCCCCTGCGTCATTTACTATATATGGGACTCCTGCTTTAGAGTCAAACTTTTCTACATTACCCTCAGATGCTCTTATATCCCTGAATTTAATAAAATCCTGCTGTTCTCCTTTCTTTCCATGTCCATAAAACGGAACTCCAAGGATAATCTTTTCGGCTGGGATGCCGGCATCAATATGGGCTCTGACTCCTTCATCAGCCGTCATATCGCCACTCAGTTCGGATCGGAAAAGAGAGGAATGGTGATACGGCGGACGGTTTAAATCATACGCCATTATATTTATAAAATCCACATAAGGCAACAATGGCTTGAATTCATAAAACCCTACCGTTGTAGGGGATGCAAGTGTTAATAATTTCTCAGTTCCAAGAGCCTCTCTAAGATCCTTCATCAACAGAATATAGTTATCCTTGTCATCTGGCGAATGAGATATGCCCGCAGCTCCACTTCCGGGATATTCCCAATCAATATCTATGCCGTCAAGATCATATTCAACAACTATATCACGGCAAGCTGTTGCAAATGCTTTCCGTTTTTCAGGATCGGCTGCCATTTCACTGAAATTACCGCTTCCCCACCCTCCTACAGAAAGCTGAACCTCAAGTTTTCTATTCTTTTTCTTCAATGCTACAATCTCTTTCAGTCGTGAGGGATTGTCTATCTTTACACCGTCGAAAGTATCCGTAACATGTCCGAAGGCATAATTTATATTGGTCACTGATTTCGGATCCGGCATAATATCGCTCCATGAGGTGACATAACCCACTATCCTTTTCGCTTCTGCATTGAAAAGTGAAATAATGGATAATAACATAACTACAATAATCCTCATCGCAGCCAAATAATTTTATTCCGTTTATAGCCGATAATATTTCAGATTGTTCAAAGCCCTGCCAGACCAAGAAGATGATCCATCATCTCTCTTCCGTTGCTCAAGCGTGGCACCTTTCTTTGCCCCCCCAGCTTATGCGTACCGGCACTTTTAAGCCATTTGTCAAACAATCCTGTAGGTGCACTTACTATTTCCGGTGGATCAAGAAATATGTTATGCGCTCTCTTGGCATCATAATCTGAATTCAAGTTCCTCAATTCACTGTCGAGCTCCATAGAGAATTCATTAATATTCTCCGGCGCCTTTTCCCATTCTATCAGCCATTGATGCCTCCCTCGATTTCCATCTGAAGCAAACACCGGGGCTGCCGTATAATTTAATATCGAAGCTCCGCATTTATCACAGGCTATTGCAATTGCCCTTTCTGCATTATCCTCCATGAGCTCCTCACCAAAAGCATTTATAAAGCATTTGGTTCGTCCTGCTATTCTTATTTTGACAGGATCAGTGTCGGTGATCCTTACAGTGTCTCCAAGACGGTAACGCCAGAGTCCGTTGCTTGAAGTTATAAGCAATTCATAAACCTGGTTCTTTTCCACCTCCCATATCGGACGCGGGCGTTTATCCTTTCCTTCTACAGGAATAAATTCATAGAAAACATCCCGATCAATGATAAGCAACATTGAAGGATCGGCAAAATCATTCTGAACCGCAAAAAAGCCTTCAGATGCATTATAGGTTTCAAGGAAATGCATTTTATCAGGATCAGTGAGCCTTTTGTACTCGTCGCGATAAGGTTCAAAAGATATTCCTCCGTGAAAAAACACTTCCAGATTAGGCCAAACGTCAGATATCTTTTCCACACCCTTTACTTCTATAATTTTTCTGATGACCGTCAAAAACCAAGACGGCACACCTGAAAGATTCGTAACGTCGGCTTTAGAGGCTTTCTCAACTAAGGCGGGGAGTTTGGTTTCCCAATCCGGCAGCAACGCGGTTTTTTTATCAGGCACCCTCACAAAATTCGCAAGAGGGTTTATTTTACTGATCAATGTGGCGCTCAAATCGCCCACATGAACCTTTTTACTATTTATCCCTAAGGTATTCGAAAAAGATCCTCCAAGAATAAAACCTTTCCCGGCAAACATTCGGCTATTGGGCACAAGACGGAGATAATGCGCCACTGTGTCGGCTCCTCCACGGTAATGGTTACCATCGAGCGAGGCCTTAGTCACCGGAATGTACTTTGACTTTCCTCCCGATGTGCCTGAAGACTGGGCGAAATCAATACACCTTCCTCGCCAAAGAATATCTTTCTCCCCACGGATCATACGCATCACATACGGACGAATATATTCATATTCCACCGGAGGAACACGCATCACATATTCGGCATAGAGATCAGAAGCATTCCTTAGCTCATTTATTCTGTAAGGGCGTAGATATACTGTATCTTCACCTCTTTCAAGGAGGTGCCGGAGCACACTGACCTGTATGTCGGGGGTTGCACCCCGCCATTTGTCAGTACGCTCTGCAAGTTTTATAAAACTTCCTTTTACAAATGGGGTGAAATTTATTTTCATCTTACAGGATTAAGTTTCTCACGTTTTATTTTCTTGATCTGCCACAACAGCATGCACGTAGTAATTACGGTCGCAGCAAAGTCACACACCGGATAACATCCCCACACCCCGTTTAGCCCAAAGTGGGGAGGAAGGATCAAAAGCATCGGTATCATAAAAATTATCTGGCGAGTAAGAGACAGGAATACTGCTTTCCCCGCCATCCCGAGAGACTGGAAAAAGTTTGTTCCTACAATCTGGAACCCTACCATCCAGAAACCGATAGTGGTAATCTTAAGACAATTTACGGCACATTCAATCTGTTGCTGATCCTGCATAAACAATCCCGCTATAAAACGTGGATTAAATGCTCCCAGAAGGCTTCCCAATGTAGTGAAGCATACTGCCGCAGTAGCTGCCAGACGCAATGTCTTGAAAAGTCTTTCAAGGCGTCCGGAGCCGTAATTATATCCCAGAATCGGCTGCATTCCCTGACATATACCCATGACCACCATCACAAAGATCGTCACAAAACGGTTGAAAACCACAACCGCTGCAATAGCATCGTCGCCACCATATTTTAAAAGCGAATTATTTACTATAGCATTGATCACTGATCCTGCAACATTGATAAGGAATGGCGCCATGCCGATGTAAAGAATAGATTTTATAACTGTCCAGTTAAAGGCAAACGTACCCTTCTTGAAATGGAGCACACTTTTCTTCTGGAAGAAGTGCGACATTACGAAGAAGGCAGTAACCAGCATGGAGATATCTGTGGCTATTGCTGCACCTTTAATACCCCATTTAAACCCGAACAAGAACACTGGCGCAAGTATGGCATTCAGACAGGCTCCGATAAGATTGGTGTACATGGCCTTTCCCGGATAGCCCGTAGCACGCATCACATTGTTGTAAGAAAAAGTCAGATTCATCAGCACCATGCCGGGCAGAATCCACAAGAGAAATTCACGGGCATACGGCAGTGAATTAGGGGACGCTCCGAACACTTTCAGAATGGGATTAAGAAATATGGCAAAGAGAGTTATATAGCAAACTCCAATGATCACAGTCAGCTGGACGGAATTACCTAGGATTATCTCTGCCATCCTCTTGTTATCCTGACCCATCACAATACTGACCCTCGTGGCTGCACCGGCGCCTATCAACATTCCGAGTGCCGTGGCAAGATTCATCACAGGGAAAGTTATGGCTATGCCGCTGACTACGTTGGGATCATCTATTGCATGACCGATAACTATTGAGTCTATGATGTTGTAGACAGCCATCACTACAGTTCCCACTACTGCGGGAAGGCTGTATTTTAGAAGCAACCGCCATATCTTAGCGTTGCCAAGTTCTTGAAGTCTGTCTGAATTAGATACAGTCGCAGTAGGCATAACTGTGCAGTTTGAAGATATAGTTTTATCCTTTATAAAGTATGTGAATCGTGTGGAATCGGTATGAATGCAAAATTACTAATTTTATCCCCCTCCGCCAAATATATCGACTTATGTGAGGTAAAATCATATAAAATCCAACAAATTCATATTTTTATTACGTTCCTATATATAATACACATTTCCCTGCAAATCGGTTTTATCCTAAAATTTAGAATTTTTAAATAAGCAATCCTACTAATAGACCATTTTAGCGTTATACATTATAAAAGAAGATTTATTAATTTTGCATTCTGAATGCGATTTCCACTCTTCTACTGTCTGTACAAACAACTTTTAGGTAACGGATTATGAGAGCTGGATGAATCTTCTTTTATTGCGGAAACGCTCCATTATCTTTCAATTCCACAATCTATGAAGCGCTCATTGCTGGCATTTTTTCTCATTGCTTTCTCTCTCATTTTTCCTTTTTCCGGTCAATCACAGATTATTCCTGTAGAAGATCAGAAAGAATTTGTTGATTCTTTAAAACATGAGCTCGAATATGGTCCATACTTCGGGCTTTATAAAGATAATTATTTCACGGTAGGAACCAATCCATTCCGTAAACCCACGTCTACCAATTCAGATGTAAAGTTTCAGATTTCTCTTGCCATACGTCTCACCGACGCAGTATTGCCTTGGAAATCTTTCATTTTCCTTATGTACACTCAGAAGACTTTCTGGAATGTATTTCAGGAATCTCTGCCCATGCGCGACCTCAATTTCAATCCCGGATTCGGTTGGAGCAAACCATTCTTCAGCAAAGACAGATATATGGGTAAATTGACTTTGCTTTT
>CAZXHO010000112.1:0-7281 GCA_964640365.1 uncultured Sangeribacter sp.
AAAGTATACAAGTAACAGTAGATACCAGCAATGGAGTGTTGGTTGCAGCGTAACCTTCCGTTTCGGATCTCTAAAAGCCGATGTGAAACATACTGCCGCCCAACTTGATTCCATTGAAGGCGGTACCTCTTCAGGCAATGAGGGAGGAAAGGGAGGAATGTGATATTGTTCCTCCCCCACAATAAAAAAAATTCTTTATGAACGAAAAAACAAAATTATCAGATTCAAATATCCGCTCACAGATGCGTAAGGGTATACTGGAATATTGTGTACTTTTATTGCTGAATAAAAAGAGAGCGTATCCCTCAGACATTATATCAGGTCTGAGCGAGGCATCTCTGATTGTGGTGGAGGGGACTTTATATACTCTTTTGAACAGGCTTAGGAAGGAAGGGAAACTTAATTATGAATGGGAAGAAAGTCCTAAAGGACCTCCCCGAAAGTATTATTTCATCACAGAAACAGGTAAAGAAACTCTTGAAGAAATGTCGGCAGCTTGGGATGAGATAGTTGCCAATGTGAATCATTTCAGGAATATTCAATAACTAAGATCCCGATTCCAAGATCAATTACTACAATTTTTAGACCCAATGAAAAAAACATTCAACATTAATGTTGCCGGTTTTCCGTTCACAATAGACGATGATGCTTATACATTGTTGAGCGATTACCTTGACACCATAGAACATGCCTTCTCCCGTATTGAAGACAGTGACGAGCTGGTAAACGATATTGAAAACAGAGTTGCAGAGCTGTTAATAGAATGTACCTCAACAGGTAGTACCATTGTCACTGCCAAAGACGTGGAAGAGGTGATACGCCGTGTTGGTCAGCCGGAGGAGATGGTTGAAGAAGATGACTCCCTCAACATTTCTTTGGACAAAGGCACTGTCTCGGTGGAAGAAAATATAAAGGAAACGGTTACTCCACCTCCATATATTCCCCCGTTACCCCCGATCAAGAAAAGACTGTTCAGGGATCCTCAGAATGCTATTTTGGGAGGTGTGTGCTCAGGTTTAGCCCACTATTTCAACGCTGATCCCAGCACGGTCAGATTGATCACCGTATTGCTTACAATTGTTTCTGTATCGACTATGGGCATCGCATATCTCATATTGTGGATTGCATATCCGGAGGCGAAGACTCCATATGAAAGATTGCAAATGATGGGTGAACAACCTACTTTCGAGAATATCGGTAAGACTGTGACTGACAGTTTCAAAGAAGAGGCTTCCCAAGGGCAGACAATGCCTCCCGTAAAAAGCCATAGCTTCGGAGATGCATTGGCAAATTTCTTTGGAATCTGTGCAAAAGTTTTGGTGATTCTCGGTCTTATCGTGGCTATCCCTATACTGATCGCTATGGCAACGGTTCTTATAGGTTTGGTATTTGCCCTTATTGCTTTTGGCACTGGAATGGAAGTTCCATGGTTCGGTAATACTATTCCTGAATGGTATGTCGAGGTCGGACATCTTCCTTTCTGGGGTATTATCTGTGGAATCGGCTGTATCATTGTCATAGGTATACCTCTTTATCTCTTAATCAGGATGGGACTCAAGAAAAACAAGATTCCAATGTCCAAAACATCAAAGTGTTCATTACTTATAATATGGATCATTGGACTTGTTGCCGGGGCTATTGCCGCAGGAAGAGTAATCAATATTGCTTCTGAATTGGAAAAAATAGACATCAAAAGAATTGTCATAGAGGATGAAAATTCAGATAAAAATATTGAGATTACAATTATTGATGAAGGCAACGAACCCATTGCAATACCTAATGAGGTAACAGAAGATAGTATATCTATAATTCCTACTGATTCCGTTTCAGTGGATATATCTCAATAATCACAATAAATAATTACAATAAATAATCAAATAACTGACTCTTAGTTTTCTCATACTTCTTATTATAATACAATATTCTACCTTTGGAATGAGAGCTGATGTGATATCAGCTCTTTTTTTGATTTTATAATATGGATTTGCGACCAAAAGGAATTAAGCTTATTCTTTCTTCTATAAGAGAAGAATCAAAAGAATCGTTTAAATAAATGCATAAAAAGCGAATTATTTTCAAAGGTTTACAGTCTATATTTTCAGAATAGCAGATTTTTCGTTAACTTCGCGTAATAATTCAGATATCAACATTATCCCTGCAAATAAGAAAAACATATTTTTCAATCATTCGATTGGCTGCAGGGTCTTCAATGCTTAATGCTGATTAATAACTTAGAATCAAAACTGACAGAAATATATGGGATTCTTAAAAAACTTGTTCTCCAAAGAAAAAAAAGAAAAGCTTGACACCGGTCTACAAAAAACCAAAGAGGGTGTATGGAGCAAGATAACCCGTGCAGTCGCCGGTAAAAGTAAAGTTGATGATGAAGTGCTTGACAATCTTGAGGAGGCTTTCATCACCAGTGACGTAGGAGTTGACACTACTTTAAAAATAATAGATAGAATCCAAGAACGGGTTGCCCGCGACAAATACGTAAACTCTGAAGAGCTTAACAGCCTGTTGTGTGAAGAGATTACGGATATGCTTGCGCGCCCGGAGAATGCAAATGAAAATCTTGAGGATTTTGAAGTTAAGAAAACCGGAGAGCCTTATGTAATTATGGTAGTTGGAGTGAATGGAGTCGGCAAAACAACCACTATCGGTAAACTGGCTGCTCAATACACTAAGGCAGGTAATAAAGTTGTGCTTGGAGCTGCGGATACTTTTAGAGCAGCAGCAATCGAACAGCTCGATATTTGGGGAGAACGTGTTGGCGTTCCTGTTGTAAAGCAAAAAATGGGAAGTGATCCGGCTGCCGTAGCATTCGATACACTGTCTTCTGCTAAAGCTCAGGGTGCTGACGTCGTTATTATAGACACTGCCGGTAGACTTCACAATAAAATCGGACTCATGAATGAGCTGACAAAGATTAAAAATGTCATGAAACGAGTAGTTCCCGATGCTCCTCAAGAAATATTACTTGTGCTTGACGGTTCTACGGGACAAAATGCGTTTGAGCAGGCACGACAATCTGTGGCAGCTACTGAAATCAATGCACTTGCAGTAACAAAACTCGATGGCACAGCAAAAGGCGGTGTCGTGATAGGAATAAGCGACCAATTTAAAATCCCTGTTAAATATATCGGTATCGGTGAGGGAATTGATGATTTACAGATGTTCCGTCCTGAAGAATTCGTACGTTCTCTGTTCCTGTCTGAGAAATAAATCAGGATCCTTTCAGAAATCTTCTTATAAAATCCGTTTGGGTTAATTATCCGGAGATAAGAAAGGGAAAGTAGTAAAATTATAGAATGTATAAAAAAAACAGGATAGACATCATTTCCATGGGCTGCTCAAAGAATCTGATAGATTCCGAGAGATTGATCCGTCAATTGAAAGCAAAAGGATATGATGTCGTTCATGATCCGGAGAAGGCTTCCGGAGAATAAGTAGTGGTAAACACATGTGGGTTTATCGCTGACGCCAAAGAAGAATCAATTTCAGTTATTCTTGAACTGGCAGGCCTGAAAGCCAAGAAAAAAATTGGGAAACTTATTGTCATGGGGTGCCTCTCCCAGAGATATATGGATGAGTTAACCTCAGAAATTCCTGAAGTTGATACTTGGTACGGTAAGTTCGATTGGAAAAATTTCATTGGAACTTTGCCGGATAAATCAGAATCATATGACAAACCTAAGGCTTGGGAGCGTACATTGACTACTCCCCAACATAGCGCATATGTAAAAATTTCAGAAGGGTGCAACAGATTTTGCGCTTTCTGTGCAATTCCAATCATCACCGGGCGCCATACTTCCCGACCAATCGAAGAGATTCTGGAAGAAATAAGGACGCTTGTTAAAGAGGGTGTGAAGGAATTTAATATCATTGCTCAGGATCTTTCCTCTTACGGTACTGATCTATATGGATCCCAAATGCTTTCCCGTCTAATTGAAGAGATGGCTTCAATTGAAGGTGTGGAATGGATACGGCTTCATTATGCTTATCCATCCGATTTCCCGATGGATATACTTCCTGTAATGGCTAAATACGATAATGTCTGTAAGTATCTGGATATAGCTCTCCAGCATATCTCAGACCCCGTATTGAAAAATATGAGAAGGCACATTGATAAAAAAGCCACTTTTGAACTGTTAGACAGAATTAGGAAGGAAGTGCCGGGAATTCGAATTCGCACTACCTTGATGACCGGTTTCCCGGGAGAAGGTGAGGAGGAATTTAATGAACTTTTGGAATTCGTAAAGACTCAAAAATTTGATCGTATGGGAGCCTTTGCATATTGCGAGGAAGAGGACACCTATGCAGCCAAGAATCTCGGAGACCCAGTTCCGGAGGAAATTAAAAAGGATCGGCTTGACAAGATAATGGAAGCTCAGGAAGAGATAGCTCTCCAACTAAATGAAGAAATGGTCGGTTCGGTACAAAAGGTATTAATTGACAGAATAGAAGGTGATAAAGCTTATGGCCGGACTCAATATGACTCACCTGAAGTTGATCCTGAAGTGATTGTTAATGATTCTTCTTTGATTCCGGGAGAGTTCGTTAAAGTAAAGATTACTAAGGCATATCCTTTTGAACTGTTGGGAGTTCCCGTGAAATAACGGATAAAATAGTTATTTAATAACATCGTAGAAGTATGGCAATCAGGTTTGATAAGGATAGGCGACAGACAACTAACGGACCGGTCTTCTTATTCGCAGATCCGGCAGCCAGTGTTGATCTTGATGAAGAAATTCGAAGTGCCATTGAAGGGCGTCTTTCATTTTATGCTTACCGGCTCCCGGGGGACCATATGATTTCTTTCGGCACTTCCGAAGGAGTAGTGGAAGGTATTGGCACTCCGGGATTTGTAATTGCTCCTTTTGATCCGGACTCCCCGTATATCACAATTCCCTACCGTCCGATAGCAAAAACTAAAACTTTCACTAACGGAAGCTATAAATTTCCGGATCATTCATCAACTCAAATAGAACACGAGAAAGAAATCATTGCCATAAAAGACTTTCTTTCTGAATCAGGTGACGGGAAAGTCATTGCATCTACTGTCAGGGTAGAATCAGGAAAAATAAATATCGGAGCAACTTTTACGGAATTATGTATACGCCATAAGGAAGCTTTCATTTTCTGTTTCTCTACCCCCCAAACAGGTTGTTGGCTCGGAGCGTCTCCGGAATTATTGCTCAAGTCTGTAAATGGAGGGGTCGCTTCAGTTGCACTTGCGGGCACTAAAGCTGCTGACTCCAAGAGAGAATGGGATATAAAAAATATTGAAGAACAGGAAATGGTGAGGAAATACATTTCCAAAATATTTTTAGACCACTCTCTGATTCCTTATGCGGAAGAAACAATAACCGTGAATGCCGGAAAGATAGAACACCTCTGTACACCGATAACAGGCTTTACAGAAGAACCCTTTACCGCTCCCCTTCTTACTAATCTCCTAAACTCCCTCTCCCCCACTCCTGCTCTTTGCGGAGAACCTAAAGATAAAGCTTTGGAGATTATCAGACAAACTGAAAGTTTCGACAGAGCCTACTACGGTGGATTTTGTGGACCTTATCGGACACCGTCAGATTTTACATTTTATGTTAACCTCAGGTGTTGTCTGATAGAAGCAAACCGTTATTGTATTTTTACTGGAGGTGGAATAACGCTGAAATCGGTAATCGAGGAGGAATGGAACGAACTGAGTGCCAAAGCTACCACTATTAAGGATTCTATTCATCTTGAAAGAAAGCTTGGAAACGAATTTTAATCTTTCAGGAATAGATTTGTGATTGGTGGCATATATTTAACATTATTCTATAATTCCAAAAAAAATAATAATTTTAATTTACTAATATAACATGAGAATTTTAACATCTGCATTATTATTGATGGCTGCATCGACTCTCACGGTGGCTGCAGAACATTTGAAGAGTGTAGATCCTAAGGCGATTGATCCCTCAACCCCCGCATCAAAGGACTTCTACCAACATGTTAACAAAGGATGGATTGAAACCCATCCTCTCACCCCTGAGTATGCTCGTTACGGTCAGTTCAATATTCTGAATGATTCAAGCAACAACAGAATTCAGAGAATTGTCACCAATCTCTCAAAGACAAATCCATCAAAAGGAAGCAATGCCTATAAAGTAGCATCCCTCTATGAATCTGCAATGGATTCTGTAAGGCGCAATCAACTTGGAGCTTCACCTATCAAAGCAGATCTTGCTAAAATTGAAAATACTAAACCTGAGGGAATGGAGGATCTTTTCATTTGGATGCATAAGAATTATTCATCTCCACTGTTTGGAGCCGGTCCGATGGAAAATCTTGCCAATAGCAATGAATACGCTATGTATATAAGCGGAGGAGGCATTTCCTTGGGCGATCGTGACTATTATCTTAAGGATGACAAACGGAATAAAGAGGTAAGAGACGCTTATAAAAAGCTTATTGAAGCTCAAATGGTAAATGCAGGTTATTCCAAAAAGGATGCCCGCAGAATCGTGAAAAATGTATTGAAAATAGAAACTCTTCTCGCTGATTCAACATGGACCCGAGAAGAGAGCCGAAACATTCGGGCAATGTTCAATCCACGTTCTATTTCTCAAGTTAAAGAGATGTATCCTAATATACCATGGGACCGTTTCTTTATAGAGACAATGGGAATAGAAACTCCGGAGCAAATGATTGTTACTGAAATTAATACCGTTAAACAGGCTGACAATTTATTTGCTTCTCTTACAGATAGAGAGAAGAAAGACTATTATTTGTGGCAGTATGTTAGCGCAGCTGCGCCATATCTTAGTGACGCTTTCAGCGATGCGTCTTTTGAATTCAATAAGGTAATGAGCGGTGTGCAGGAACAGACTCCAAGATGGAAAAGAGCACTCCGTGTGACAGAAGGTTACCTCGGTGAAGCGATTGGCGAATTATATGTGGATGAATACTTTCCACAGAGTTCAAAAGATTATATGATTGGGCTTGTTGAGAATCTACGCACTGCTCTTGGCAAACATATAATTAATCTTCCTTGGATGAGTGATGACACTAAATTGAATGCTATTAAGAAGCTTAATGCCATCACTGTAAAAATCGGATATCCCGACAAATGGAAAGATTATTCAGAACTTGAGATAGACCCTTCTCTATCTTATTGGGAGAACGTACATAACGCAAATATGTGGGCAACTCAGCAAACCTTGAAAAAATGGGGTAAACCTGTTGACAAATCTGAATGGGGAATGACACCTCAGACAATCAATGCCTATTACAATC
>CAZXHO010000113.1:0-7168 GCA_964640365.1 uncultured Sangeribacter sp.
CCTCTCAATGGGTAAGATTCTTGCCTATTCCGGACTTATGGACGATAAGGAGGTGACATGGATGCCTTCATATGGACCCGAACAACGTGGCGGAACGGCCAACGTGACTGTGATTCTTTCAGATGATAAAATATCGTCGCCTGTGCTCGACAGCTACGACATAGTAGTTGCGCTCAATCAACAGAGTCTTGATAAATTTAGCTCCAGTGTAAAACAAGGAGGCATACTTATTTATGACACAAGCGGTATCCACAAATTGCCCACACGTGATGATATCACCATTTATCCTATAGACGCCATGGGAGCCACTTTGGAAATAGGTCATCCTAAAGCCTACAATATGGTGGTGATGGGAGCCCTGTTGGAAGCAATGTCCTATAAACTTCCGATGGAGAATGTTATAAAGGGACTTAAAAAGTCGCTTCCCGAACGCCATCATCATCTTATACCTCTTAATCAAGAAGCAATAGATAAGGGTAGGAAAATTATAGGATCTAACTTTTAATTATAGGATCTAACTTTTAAAGAAGAAAATTTGTTCTTTCATTTTTATATTTTGGAAGATGTATCACCTTAATGTGGTACATCTTCTTTTTTCAGTCTAAGAAAATAACAAATCTCATCCCTTCGGTTTTCTTCATATCATTTTGTTAATTTTTAAACCATTCAATGTTAAAAAATTTTTATTAAATAGGCGCAGAAGACTTGAAAAGTTAAAAATAAGATTTTACTGAACAAGCTATTATGGATGTGGGTTATAATAGCAGAACAATGAATACTGAAAAAGGAAAATAAGAAGCTTCTAAAAAGTCAAAAAGAGACATTAGAACATATATATATTTTCACAGTGGCCATGTATTAATTTTTATTCTGTGCTTATTTATCAAAACTTCTTTGGGATTTTTCAAGGATAAATCCCTTAACACAAAAAAGGAAAAATCACCTTTTCGTAACCTTGATGTTGCGGGAGTTGCCGACTTAACGTCTGTGGCTCCCGTTTACATTTCCAGCCTGTAGATAACTTGTAGAAAAGTGGTAGAAAAGATGAATAAAAACTGTAGAAATAGGGTTAAAAAGTGATTTATAAGTAAATGCTCTAATATTTGTATTTTATAAATATGTGCTGATATATAATATTTTATAAATTTAAAATGAAGGCTCTTCTTTTTTGTTTAAAGTTATCCGCACCTTTTTCTACATCCTGAGCTGGGTTTTTATACAGTTTTCTTCCTCCTATAAGATGGAATTTTATTAACTTTGCACTTATCTACAGGGTGTAAATAAACTTCAGATTTCTCTGATTTACAAATATGACCGCTGTAGACAATATGACAATAACGATATAAATGATTTCAATAACCCATATTTCCAAATTTTTAGACAAAAACTTATTTTAGGTTATTGACAGCCTTTATTTTTATTGTTTATTTTTTATTTTAAGATTGTATATTTTTTAATAAATAATAAAATGGAATCAACTTCCCGCCACAAGGATCCGGATTTTCTCCGACAAGAGATAGCGCGCCTTAAGAGAGAAAAAAATGCACTGATCATGGCTCATTACTATCAGCGCGAAGAAATTCAGGAAATAGCCGATTTCATAGGCGACTCTCTTGCATTGGCACAACAGGCTGCCAAAACGGATGCTGATGTAATAGTGATGTGTGGTGTGAACTTCATGGGTGAGACAGCAAAAATATTATGCCCGGACAAGACTGTATTGATTCCTGACATAGCTGCCGGATGTTCACTCGCCGACAGCTGCAATCCCGAGGAGTTTGAAAAATTCGTAAAAGCACATCCTGATCATACGGTAATAAGCTATGTGAATACTTCTGCCGCTGTCAAGGCACTGACGGATATAGTGGTAACTTCCGGAAATGCCCGTAAGGTTGTTGAACAGCTGCCGGCAGACGAGAAGATTATTTTTGGTCCGGATCATAACCTTGGGGAATATATTAACAGTGTCACCGGACGTTCTATGCTTCTTTGGGATGGAGCCTGCCATGTGCACGACCGTTTCTCTTTAGAGAAAATAGCCGAGCTTAAGAAAGATCATCCTGATGCAAAGATTTTGGTTCATCCCGAATGCAGGCGTCCTCTTCAGCTTATTGCCGATAAAGTTGGCTCTACAGCTGCCCTTCTTGACTTTGCTTCCAAAGACGATGCAGGCGAATACATAGTGGTGACAGAAAGCGGCATTCTTTTTGAGATGCGGAATAAATGTCCTCAAAAGACTTTTATTCCGGCTCCTGCAGAGGATGCAGAGTGCCAGTGCAATCAATGTGACTATATGAAACTGAACACACTTGAAAAAGTATATGAAGCATTGCGTGACGGTAAGCCGGAAGTAAAGGTAGATCCTGAAATTGCAGAAAAAGTCCTCCGACCTATAAAAAGGATGCTTGAAATGTCTAAATAGGTGCCGATGGATAGAGCAAAAAAAAATATATTCGAGCTTACCAACTGTAGTATTAGTCAATATAAGGAAAGAGAAAAACTTCCAATAGCTCTTCTTGTAGATAATGTGCGTTCCATGTATAATGTTGGAGCCATGTTCCGCACGGCAGATGCTTTTCTTGTGAAAGAGATTATACTTGCCGGTATTTCAGGTTGTCCGCCTCATCCGGAGATTTCTAAAACAGCTCTTGGTGCTGAGGAGAGTGTAGATTGGCGCCATATTGATGATGCTTTTTCAGAAGCAGTGAGAATGAAGGAGGAAGGCTGGAAAGTATGTGTACTTGAACAGACCCACAACAGTGTAGCTCTTCAAAATTTTACACCTGCGCAAGGATGTCAATATCTGCTTGTGGTGGGAAACGAAGTGAACGGGGTAGACCAGCGCATAGTTGATATTGCTGATTTGGTGCTTGAAATTCCACAGTCGGGAGTGAAACACTCTTTGAATGTTTCAGTGAGCGCAGGAATAGCACTGTGGCAATTCATAAGCGGTTGGATTAGATGAGATAGGGTAGATTCTACAATAAAAGTAATTTATAACCCTTCACTTATAGATTAGAGAGGCAAAAAATTCAAATAAAGTTCTTCCTCCTGCATAGGTAGTCAATATAGCCAGTTTATTTTTTAATCTAACAGAGGGATTGCGTAAGGATTCTCCACGCAATTCCTTTATTTTTAACCAGCATTTATCAGCTATAGATTCAGCTTGAGCGGAAAGTTTTTCATCAATAATATTTTTCCTCCTGTTTGCAGCTATAAGTCCGAGAATATTGAAATTGGCACTCAATTGGCGTGAGCGTGCAGCTCGCGATAAATGAGGGCAAACATTAGCTATATATTTAGTAAGCTGTTCAGTAACATCCAAAACGTATGTACGCGTTAATGAAAAGGTGTGGAGATAACTGGCAGAATGTTGGCGGTAGTAGTAAAATGGGAGAGAGGTGAGCCCTATTCTTTCGGCTTTCATAAATAATGGGCATACTATATCAAGGTCTTCATATCTTATGCCCTCCCTGAAACGCAGATCCTTCCATAATTTAGAGTCAAACAGATTGCCACATATAGAATTGTCTATGTAATTTTGATAGAGTATGCTTCTTATGGCATTAAATTTATCAATAACCTTTACACGATGATTAGATGGTAGGCTAATAATTTTAGAGGAGTCGGGTATACTGTTGTAGGAGTTAAATTTAGTAAGCTTGCCACATACTATATCACACCTGTAGGTATTTGTAATATAGGATAAGATTTCAAGGGCATAAGAAGGTATCATATCATCTGCATCAAGAAAAAAAATGTGTGTACCTTCCACAATGTCAAGTGCTGCGTTGCGTGCTGAGGAGATTCCTCCGTTTTTCTTGTGAATCACCTTTACTCTTGGATTTAACTTGGCTGCATTGTCGCAAATATAACCGGAAGTGTCTTTGGAACCGTCATCCACAAGTATAAGTTGCCAGTCTTCATAAGTCTGCGAAAACACACTGTCAATAGCTTCCTGAAGATATTGTTCAGCATTATATACAGGGATGATTACAGAGATCATGTTAGGGTGGTGAAATTTTGGGAGTGTTTTTGTAAGGATACTAAGGAATCTTATGCTTCAAAAAATTTACAATTATAAAAAATGGGCGCCTTTTATACTTGTATAAACAGACGCCCATCCTCTATTAATTAAAGTTAAATAAAATTTTCAGACTGTAAGTATTTCCTTCTCCTTGGCAGCGAAAATCTCATCGATTTTCTTCATGTATTTGTCATGTAGTTTCTGTACGTCGTTTTCAGCGTCTTTCTCGGTATCTTCGCTAAGACCTTTCTTTATTTCTTTTTTTAGACCGTCGATAGCCTCACGGCGTGCATTTCTTACTGAAACTTTTGCATTTTCAGCTTCTGCCTTGCTCTGTTTTACGAGTTGTTTGCGTCTGTCTTCGGTAAGCGGTGGGATGGAAAGGCGTATTACTTCACCGTTGTTTTCTGGAGTTATGCCAAGATCAGAATTAATGATTGCTTTTTCGATTTCCTTAAACATGGATTTTTCCCAAGGTGTGATAGCTATTGTGCGTGCATCAGGCACTGAGATATTTGCCACATTTGAAATAGGAGCTTTAGATCCATAGTAATCTACGCGGATTCCGTCGAGCAGACGTGCTGATGCTTTGCCGGCACGGATGTGAGAAAGTGTATCGTCGAGATATTCTACGGCGAGTTCCATGCTGTCTTGCGCATTGTCGAGATATTCTTTAACTTCCATAATGTATATCTTTTAATTATTAATATCGTAAAATAAAGATGCAGTCTATCAGTCGACGAGAGTTCCTACATTCTCTCCATTCAACATTTTGGCAAGATTTCCTTCCTTATCCATATTGAATACGTAGATAGGCATATTATTCTCTTTGCAGAGGGCTGTAGCTGTGATGTCCATAACCTTAAGATTACGTTCTATCACCTCCTCATAAGTAATATGGTCGAACTTTGTAGCCGAAGGATCTTTCTCGGGATCGGCGGTATATACACCGTCAACACGTGTACCTTTAAGCATCACATCTGCTTCTATCTCTATGGCACGTAGAGCTGATCCGGTGTCGGTTGTGAAATAAGGTGAACCTGTGCCACAGCTCATAATAGCTACAGTTCCCTTTTTAAGAGCTTTTATAGCTTCCCATTTTGAATAGGGGTAACCTATTGGGAACATAGGAATGGCAGTAAGCACTTTTGCCGGTTGCCCTATAGCTTCGAGGGCGGAACTGAGGGCAAGAGAATTTATGACGGTCGCCAGCATTCCCATCTGATCTCCCTTAACGCGGTCAAAACCTTTTGCGGCACCTGAAAGACCTCTGAAAATATTTCCACCGCCAATCACTATTCCCACCTGCACACCGTTGTTTACGGCTTGCTGAATCTGCTGGGCATAAGAATTGAGACGGTCAGTGTCTATGCCGTGTCCCTGTTTTCCCATCAGGGATTCTCCTGAAAGCTTAAGAAGAATGCGGTTATATTTCATCTATATTATATTTTAGCTGATTAGATATGTTTATAGAATTCTTACATATGTTCCCAGCCTTATAGGAGCAAGGGTTATGCAGAATTAGTAGGCTTCCACCATGAATTGATGAAGTGATGACTACCGATTTTCAAAATTAATAAAAACTTTGTATAAAGAGACTATCAGCTCTTTCAAATAGAAAATTTAATTTATTAAAATATGTTAAATTTAATAATATATTTTTATTAAAAAGTTTATAAAGAGATGTATAAAGGGGTTATTAATAAGAGTGTAAAATAAGAAGTTTGGGATTGTTTGGGATATTTAATTGATATTTTCGAGGAAAAGAGAAAATATTTTAAAAATAAAGTTGCAAGAAAAAGAAAAAATTTCTAACTTTGCAGTCGCTTAAAGGTAGAGACCTTAGGCATATGAATGAACACCATACATGGTGTTTTGATTCAGAACAATCCCATGGAGAGGTGGGTGAGTGGCTGAAACCACCAGTTTGCTAAACTGACGTAGGAGCAATCCTACCACGGGTTCGAATCCCGTCCTCTCCGCCAAAAGCGTGTTAATTACCTGATATTCAGATATTTAACACGCTTTTTATTTAGACTTTATAGACATGCCGTAGACACCTTGTATAGATTTAATTCAAAAATTTGCTGATATCTGGGAAAAACTATTAACTTTGCGTGACGGCATAACCTCTGATATATTGACTTGTAGTCTTGAATTATTACAAAAATCTTTCATTCTAAGCAATACTGAATATCTTCATCCGAGAGTCCTTTTTCTCTCATTCTTAACCGTATCTTTTCTTGACGTATTTTTTCATCTTTTAAATCAAACAGTATCTTAACAAAACTGTCGAGTGCCTCCTTTATACGGGTCTTTCCTTCTTCTGTCTTTAGATCTATTCCAGAAAATGGAGAAAGATTCTTATGCAATTCCATATAGCATATACCTCCTGCTACTAATGCACATAAGCTTAGCATATCTATTCCTGCGTTTTTAAAAAGGTTCTCATAATCTTTTGCCAATGGCAATGTATGAAACTCCCTCAAGGCTGCACACCTTCTGGTTGTAGGGTTCTCGCTTGCCACTTCCCATCTGAGGAGTTCCAGCATTACAGAATCTTTATCAAGAGCATCGACAAGGGAGATTAGAATCTTTGTCAACTCATTCTTTGACAATTGGGGTTCATCTATTTCCTTAAGGAGATCTACAAACCAATAATCTTTACTCTTCACAAACTCATCATAGAAAAGTTCAAGACTTTTATACCTATTATAGAAGACAACAGGTTCAATTTTAGCCCTTCTTATTATTCCATAAAGAATTGTATCAGAGAAACCCTTCTCAACGATCTCCGCCACGGCTGCATGGTTTATACATTCGTCAATCTCCGCTTTTGTCCTTTTGGGTCTTCGCCCCTTACTTTTATCTTCTTTCATCAGAATGGTAGTGATTTTCTTATTTCACACAAGGAATTGACAAGATGATCCAACTGCCACAATTCATGTGTAGCAAGAATCGACACACGCAATCTTGTCTCCTTCGTTCTTAGAGCCGGATATTTAATTCTACTTACAAAGATAGCTATTTTTTTGTAATTTTTTAATGTAGTTTTGGACATTTTCGGATTAAGACTCCCTTTCCTTATGAGATGGTCCCTTACAACATTAGCAGATTGGAAAATATTGAGATCTCTTAATA
>CAZXHO010000114.1:0-7146 GCA_964640365.1 uncultured Sangeribacter sp.
GTTTATAATTATCTCTTATAACGTTATTAAGAGATAGAAAATTATTTTTCAAATAAAATCCCGGCAATCATAAGCGATTGTCGGGATTTTATAAAGATTATAATTCTCTTTCAGAATTATTTGTTAACCTGGAATTTATTCCAGCCGTCTTTCAAGTATGCAATAACTTGTTCTGCGGCAGCAACACCGGCATTGAAGTTAGCTTCAGCTGTCTGAGCACCCATTTTCTTCGGAGTGAAGAAGACGCGAGATGCAAATAACTTCTCAAACTCTTCTGCACCGGCAGGCTTTATATCGCTTACATAATGAAGATCGGGACGTTCTTCAAGAGCTTTCCTGAGACCCTCTTCATCGATAACTTCTTTGCGAGCTGTATTAACCAATACTCCATTCTTAGGCATCTTCATTACAAGATCATAGCCAATAGAATTCTTGGTCTGAGGAGTAGCCGGAATATGCAGAGAAACGAAATCATTCTGAGAGAAGAGTTCATTCACATCGTGAACCGGAGTAACACCTTCAGCTTCCATTACCTCATCGGGAACGAACACGTCGAGTGCCTGGATTTTCATATCAAACCCCTTTGCTATGCGTGCAACGTTTCTACCTACCTGTCCGAAAGCGTAGATGCCAAGAGATTTTCCTTTGAGTTCAGAACCGGAAGTACCGTTATATTGGTTACGGCACATCATAACGATCATACCGAATACAAGTTCAGCAACTGCATTTGAATTCTGGCCGGGAGTATTCATCACGCAAATACCGTGATTTGTAGCTGCCTGAAGATCTATATTATCGTAGCCTGCACCTGCACGAACAATAACTTTAAGTTTTGGAGCAGCGTTCATTACTTCAGCATCGATTACATCACTGCGCACGATAAGACCTTCGGCATCTTTTACTGCGTTCAGAAGATCAGCACGGCTACCACGTTCAACGAGTTCAAGCTCGTTGCCTGATGCATCAATAACGTTTGCAATGGCTTTTACGGCTGCCTGTGCAAAAGGTTTCTCTGTAAAAACAAGAATTTTCATAATCAATCATTTAAGGAAGATAATATCTATCCTGTTAATACCTTGTTTTATATATGGTAGCTTCCGAATCAGTGTTTAGCTTCGAATTCTTTCATTGCAGCTACAAGAGCTTCAACACTTTCCATGGGGAGGGCGTTGTAGAGAGAAGCGCGGAACCCGCCTACATCGCGGTGACCCTTGATACCCATCATGCCTTTTGCAGTAGCAAAGTCGATGAAATCTTTCTCAAGATCTTTATATTCCGGTTTCATCACGAAACAAACATTCATTATTGAACGATCTTCGTGATCAGGAACTGTAGCCACAAACATCTTGCTGCCGTCGATAGCATTATATAGTACCTCAGCTTTTGCAAGGTCCATTTTTTCGATTTCACGAACGCCACCGAGCTGTTTGTAATATTTCAAAGTCTGAAGAGCTGAGAAAATAGGAAGTACCGGAGGAGTATTGAACATGGAACCCTTCTTAACATGTGTGCGGTAGTCGAGCATTGTCGGGATAACGCGGTCAACATGTCCGAGAGCATCGTCTTTCACGATAACGAATGTTACACCAGCTGGAGCAAGATTCTTCTGAGCACCACCGTAGATAAGATCGTATTTAGAAACATCTACCGGACGGCTGAAGATATCAGAACTCATGTCGGCAATCATACGAACTTTTACATCCGGATCTTTACGGATTTCAGTACCGTAAATAGTATTGTTAGAAGTATAATGGAAATAGTTGACATCCTCGGGAACTACATAATTCTTGGGTATATAGTTGTAGTTTTTGTCTTTAGAGGAAGCAACTACGTCAACTTCACCAAACAGTTTTGCCTCCTTGATTGCTTTGCTTGCCCATACACCTGTATCCAGATAAGCAGCTTTTGTAGCGAGCATGTTCATAGGAACCATAGCAAACTGCAGACTTGCACCGCCTCCGAGGAACAATACGCTGTATCCTTCGGGTATTTCAAGAAGCTCTTTGAAGAGGGCAACAGTCTCATCCATAACGGCCTGGAACTGTTTGCTTCTATGGGAAATCTCGAGAATTGAAAGTCCCATATCTGCAAAATTGTGTACTGCTTTTGCAGTCTCTTCGATGGTGAACTGGCTCATGATGCTTGGACCAGCATAGAAATTGTGCTTTTTCATGAAATTTTAAAGTTTATAGTACGAATACGTGGCAAATTTAATTGATTTATTGCTTATGGCAAAATAAAATAAAGAAATAATGAAAAAAATCCGTATATTTTTTTGGAGGTATTTTTTATTTTATAAAATCACTAAAAGATGCATTTTATTTTTTTGTTCCTATGGGAATAATTCAGGGTACATAAAGAAACCAAATTACGCCTTATTTCCTTAATTTTGTTAGGCGTTCCCACATTTTAACCTCTTGAGGATTGTCACATGGTTCCCAAAATCTTACCCCGGCAAGGCCATCGGGGAGGTATTGCTGATCAACAAAATTATTTTTATAATCATGCGCATATTTATATCCTTCGTGATAACCCAGATCTTTCATAAGTTGTGTCGGAGCATTACGAAGATGTAATGGCACCGGCAGGTTTCCTGTTTTTTGAACCATATTCAACGCGGCATCAATAGCCTTGTATGCAGAATTGCTTTTTGGAGAATTTGCCAGATATACCGTGCATTCTGCAAGTATAATTCTCCCTTCCGGCCATCCAATCTTGTGTAGGGCATCAAAAGTGGCATTTGCGAGCAGAAGCGCGTTGGGGTTGGCAAGCCCGATATCTTCCGAAGCAAGAATGACAAGTCTCCGGGCAATGAACTCAGGATCCTCTCCGCCCGCAACCATTCTTGCAAGCCAATAAATGGCGGCATCCGGATCACTTCCTCTAACTGATTTGATAAAAGCGGAAATTATGTCGTAATGCATTTCTCCATTCCTATCGTAAGCAGCCGGATTCTCCTGAAGGCGCTCTGTGACAATCTCATCATTAATAACCATCTGTTCATTTTCAGGAGTTGATTGCTCTATAAGATCAAGAATATTCAGCAACTTTCTTGCATCCCCGCCGGAAAATCTATATAAAGCTTCAGTTTCCTTAACAATAGGTTTGCGTTTAGCCAAGATTTCATCTTTTACGAGCGCACGGTTTAAAAGAGTCTCAAGATCTTTCACATCTAACGACTTTAAAGTATATACTTGAGATCTTGACAATAATGGCCGAATTACTTCAAAAGAAGGATTTTCCGTTGTTGCTCCTATAAGAGTGACAATACCTTGTTCTACAGCTCCAAGTAATGAATCTTGCTGCGACTTGCTGAAACGGTGTATTTCATCAATGAAAAGAATAGGGCGCGACTTGTTGAAAATGCTCCTTGACTCCGCTTTGCATTTATCTATGACTTCTCTTACATCTTTTACTCCGGAAGTTACTGCGCTGAGCGTGTAAAAAGGGGCATCGGTAGCTTTGGCTATTATTTTGGCAAGCGTAGTTTTCCCCACGCCGGGAGGACCCCAAAGAATGAAGGAATTGATCTTTCCGGAATCAATCATCTTGCGTATGATCCCGTTTTCTCCTACAAGATGTTGTTGCCCTATGTAATCGTCAAGAGAAGTAGGGCGCAAGCGTTCCGCCAAAGGAATATTGTTCACTGCCATTATTTATCTATTAGCTGCTATATTTATAAGATCATCGACATCAAGTTCTGTCAGAGAATCTACCACGATATCCGCGTAAGGAGCGAGAATATCTCGAGGCAAGGTACCTGTCACGCCAACAACATACGCTCCGGAGTTTTTTCCTGCTTTCACTCCCTGAAGAGAGTCTTCAAAAACGATGCAGTTCTTACTGTCACATTTTATTTTACTTGCTCCAAGGAGATAACCTTCCGGATCAGGTTTTGAATGTGAGATAAGATCGGCGGTGACAATAAAATCAAAAAGACCTTTAAGTTCGGGAATTTCTTCGTCAAGATGTGCCATTTTAACTTCATTGCTACTTGTAACAAGCACAATAGGCTCTCCCTTATCTTTTAATGCAAAAAGAAGTTCCCTTGCTCCCGGTAGGTATTCATATTTCATTAACTTTTCAAGTTCATAAAGCCTCTTCACCACTTTTCCCCTGACTTCAAGGTCAGGATAATGGTCATCAAGAATTTTGTCGAGAGTACATCCCTTTATGATTTTTTCAAGAGCTTTCTTTCCTGTAGGGTATTCTTTATTAACCTGTGCCCAAATTTTAGAATATTCTCTTTCGCTATCTATCAACACCCCGTCAAGGTCGAAAAGAAAACCTGTTGAAATAGAATTTTTCATAAATGAATGATGAGTTAAAATTAAAATCCAATACAAAAATAATAAAATAATCCGAGACAATAGTTATATTTGCAGTTTCAAAAGTAAAAACGACCATGATTGAAGACATTTCACTGAAGGTTTCCCCAAAAGTTGCAGCAACAAAAGACCTGCTGAGCAAGAAGGTTGCGGATATGTTGGGTATCCAGGAAGGAGAAATCAATGATTTAAGGATCGTTAGGCGTTCAATAGATGCTCGTCAGCGTAATGTCCTTGTCAATTTGACCGTAAGGGTAGCTTTTGGAGATGACAAAAAGGTGAGTGCTATCTATGAACCTGTAAAATTCAAGAGATTAAGTGATAAGGCTGAAACGATGGTCATAGTCGGAGCCGGTCCGGCTGGTCTTTTCGCAGCCTTGAAAGCCATAGAATTGGGTATTCGGCCCATAGTTCTTGAAAGAGGTAGCGATGTGGACACAAGAAGGGTAGAACTCGCCAAGATCAGCAGAGAAGGTATTGTGGATGAAGAATCCAATTATTGTTTCGGAGAAGGTGGAGCCGGTGCTTACAGTGATGGAAAACTGTTCACGAGAAGTAAGAAGCGTGGAAATGTATCTTCCATCCTTCAGCTTTTGCATCAACACGGTGCATCGGAGGATATACTTATAGATTCCCATCCTCATATCGGAAGCGATAAACTTCCCGGAGTAATTAAAAATATCCGTAACACCATATTAGATTGTGGTGGAGAAGTCAGATTTCACGAGAAAGTTACTGATATTCTTGTAGAAAATAACAGAGCCATCGGAGTCAAGACAAACTCCGGAGATATTTATAAGGGCCCTGTTATTCTTGCCACCGGACATTCCGCACGCGATGTATATCGTTTTCTGAAAGATAAAGATATAGATCTTGAGGCAAAAGGTTTAGCGATAGGAGTGAGACTTGAGCACCCACAATCTTTAATTGATAAGTTGCAATATCATTCAAAAGATGGGAGGGGTAAATATCTTCCTGCTGCTGAATATAGTTTTGTGACTCAAGTTGAAGACCGTGGTGTTTATTCTTTTTGCATGTGTCCCGGAGGTGTTGTTGTTCCCGCTATGTCAGGTCCGGAACAATCAGTGGTGAATGGAATGTCTGCTTCAGCACGTGCAAGCCAATGGTCTAATTCGGGTATGGTCGTAGAGCTTCATCCTGGCGACATTCCGGGCTATGATAAAGAAGGAGTTCTCGAAATGCTTGCACTTCAAGAAGATCTTGAAAAACGTTTTTATGAGGCTTCCGGGAATTCAATAAGCGCTCCTGCTCAGAGAATGACAGATTTTATCGTAGGAAAAGATTCTATTGATCTACCCAAAAGTTCCTATCCGGCCGGGATTCACTCCGATAGATTTGACAAATTGCTTCCTCCTCAGATAGCCGTCAGGTTAAAAGAGGGATTTAAGGCATTTGATCGTAAATGTCCCGGATTTATGAGCAAGGAGGGTATAATGATAGGTCTTGAATCGAGGACTTCGAGTCCTGTTCGTATTCCTCGCCAAAAAGAGAATTTTTGTCATATCTCGGTAGAAGATCTTTATCCGGCTGGAGAAGGGGCAGGTTATGCGGGAGGCATTCTATCAGCCGCTATAGACGGACAAAGATGTGTGGAGGCTTACCATAATAAAAAGATTTCAAAGAAATAATGGCTACTATAATAAATATAGAAACTTCTTCCAAAATTTGTAGCGTAGCTTTGACAAAAGATGGAGTAGTAGAATTCCAACTTGAAGATACGGAAGGAATGAATCATTCCACTAAGCTTGCTCCGTTTGTTGAACGTTGCATGGAAGAAGTGAAAAGAAGAGGTTTTACACTTGATGCCGTGTCTGTCAGTCTTGGACCCGGTTCGTATACAGGTTTAAGAATAGGACTTTCCATGGCTAAAGGTCTTGCATTAAGTCTCGGTATTCCTTTAATCGGTATTTCTACGTTGAAAATATTAGCTGTCAAGGCAATGTTCAGAAACTTCGATTGGGAAGGCGATGAAGTGCTTATCCCTATGGTAGATGCCAGAAGAATGGAGGTCTTTACCGGAGCTTTCGACTTTGCATTGAAAGAGATAATTGCCGAAGGTCCTGTTGTATTAGATGAAGATTCTTTCAATTCCCTTCACGAAAAGCGCAAAATAGTGTTTATGGGAGATGGGTCAGATAAATTTAAGTCGGTTTACACCGGTGAAAACGCAGTGTGGCTCGAAAATATTAATCCTCATGCTCGCGATATGCTGGCATTATCTGAAAAATATTTCAGGGAGAACAATTTTATTGATATTGCGTACTCCACTCCGAATTATTTGAAAGAATATCAGACAACAGTTCCCAAAAATAAAGTGTTATAAAATTAGAAAACGAAAACAGATATGATTCCATATAATACTGGTGAGACCCAATTATTGATGCCTGAATATGGCAGAAATATACAGAAAATGATAGATCATTGCGTAATGATCGAAGACAGAGATGAAAGGAAACGTTGCGCTGAGGCAATCTCGGATGTAATGGCACATTTATTTCCCAATATGCTGGGAGAAAAAGGTGACCGACAGAAAATATGGGATCATATAAATGTGATGTCACGTTTTGAACTCGATATAGATTTCCCTTGCGAAGTGATCGGTGCCGATCAGCTTTCTCCCGGACACGCTAAAATTCCCTACAGTAATAATTTTACGAGATTCCGTCATTATGGGAAATATATTCAGGAGATGATCAACAAAGTTGCCGACATGGAAAACTGCGTTGAGAAAGACCAGCTAATTTTTCTACTTGCAAACCAAATGAAGAAGCTCCTTGTTACTCAAAATCCTGAAACG
>CAZXHO010000115.1:0-7092 GCA_964640365.1 uncultured Sangeribacter sp.
TGAACTGTATTTAAGAAATGGATAGCGGATAAGCTCACCGGTGATAAATGAGCCTATAGCTAATATCAGAAGAATGACTGCCAGCACATTATAACTGATAAAGAAAGAAATAAAAGCAAACATCACAATCAGAACAGTCAACATCTTCCATATTACCCCCAAAGAACGGGAAATTGCTGTGGTAATGCCACGGTCTGAAGGTCTCATCCACCTCAGTAGCGGACTCCCGGCGAGTGGTATCAGAAACCATGCGAAGTTCCATAGGTCATTTCCGGTAAACCGCAAACCTGCCCAAACCAACAATGAAACCGCGAAAGAAGTCCATCCCCATGCTAGCAGCGGACTAATGGCACCACGCATCACATTGAGGCGCGTGTCGCTCATCATTTTTGCTATTATATCAAGACTTTCCTTAGGATACATTACATTCCATTGTTCTAAACAAATGCAAAGTTACAAATTAGTTGACAAAATAAACTCATTCCTTCAACTAATTTTCACCAATGTGTATTGCAAATTCAATATTGCATCAGTTGGAAATCTATTACAGGTCTTTCTGCGTTAGGGGTGATGATTGTCTGAAGACATGGCTCGGTCGGACGACCATATTCGTCCAAATCAAGAGTGTTATTCCCATTAAGATCCTGAAATGCACGGACAAGAAGTTCCTTGCCGTAGAAGGCTGAGAGTTCAGCGTCAAGAGAGAGTGAGTCTTCTTGTATTTCCAATGCCTTTGCCAGAACGGTGGTCTCTCCAAATGTAACGGAAACGAATAGCTTCCCTTCTGTATAAGGAATTTCTGAGAACCTGAGCTGTGAGATTTTACCGCGGTCTTCTGCAAATACAACGCTTGCCAGAAGAAGTGTAGCCATAATAATTAAATTTCTTTTCATTTCTGTACGTTTTTAATAGTTTCGTATATTGGGTTGTTGTTGAATTTCTTCTGAGTGGCACTCCTTTTTTTGCCTTTGTAGAGATTAAGGGAAATGCCTAGCCATGCAAGGCAGTTGGTCGAAGCAGCATGATAGGTGCGCTCGTAGCTTACCAACGATGATAAGTCGCGGCTTTTAAGGCTGACATTACCAATGGGGTTAACAATTCCTGCCATGAAAGAGACATCTTTGTAACGGTAGCCCACACCGAGATTAAGTAGGTTATTGTTCACACTGCTTATCATCTCGCCCCATAACTCATTGTATGCAGTATTGTATTTTGCCATGATCCACCATTTGCCGACCATTAACATCAATTGCGCGTTGATAAACGCTTGAGAATATTGATGACGGTAATTTACTCCATTGCTCTTCATCAAATGCCTTCCTCCTTCAATACTTAATGTCAGACTTTTTATAAAAAATGGCATTCTGAATTGACCCTTGATTATGAAATCATTGTGGAACCCGGAATTATAATAACTTTGCATGATCTTGTCATCTTCAAGTTTCTTACCTCCCATTATCGGCCGTTGTGAATACTTGTCGATAAGCGACAATTTTCCGCGAATATTATTTATGTTAAAATCAAATTCAATGGATGATTTATAGGTCCTAAATGGATTGAGTCCAATATTTCCTTCCGAATATTGATATCTGTCAATCTGTTGGCGGATAGGGTTCAGTTGCGTAATAGTTGGATTAACTACGTTACCATCCATAGCTAAACTCACTCCTCCCCATGAAAATGGAGAATAGGTGAATACCAATTTAGGCACAATATTGAAATAACTCTTTGGTACAGGATAAGAAAGACTAAACAATGTTGCGTCTATTCCAACAATGTAATGCCAATTCCCAATTCTTTGTTCCCATTCTGTAAAGAAATGGCTTTCAGAACTATGGTTTTTGAATTGAGCATCGACTATACAATACTCAGCTTTGGTATTTCGCAGTGTCTCTCGAACGCCGGATGTGAGCATTCCTCTTCCAATGCGACATTCCCACAATGCTTCTGCCAGTAGGCTATATCCTTTAGTGTTGATGGGGTTATCAATAAAAATACTTTCACTCTCGTATAACCGCTTGCTGGTAGAATTCAGAAATGAGGGCACTATATTGAAATATACTTTGTGGTGATTATTGATTTTCCAATGCAGATAAAAGTCAAGGTCTCCCTGCCATGAGGAATAGGGTGCAATTTCCGTTTCAATTCCTTGAGTAATAAAACCATTGATATCTGTCATTATATTACCTGTGGATGCATAACGGTCATTCTGCCTGAGTAATTTTGCCTGGACATTAAACAGAAGCAGAGACTTATTAGCATATGAATATTGGAGAGAGGTAGTGTGTGTCACCATTCTGTTAGGCGTTTTTATTCCTCTCTCTCGCCTCTCTATCTTCCCGTAGTTACCCAAGTCAATACTCTCAACATTATCCCGATAGCAATCCATCCCCCACATTGGGTTGGAATGATAGTTGCCGCTCCATTCGCTTCGACCTACACTATGTTTCACACCAAGTGTGTAATCACCCCATCCACGATTTGGTGACTGCAGTAGATTGAGAACGATGCCATAACCTTCATTTTTTCTTTTTACGATTATGTCAACCACTCCTGCAACATCGCCATATCTCACTCCCGGATTTGACACATATACCACTTTTGTAACGTCCCTTGCTGATATAGCCATAAGCTCAGTGATGGATGCCGGGCGCCCATTTATTCTTATCGCAAGTTTACCACCTCCCGAAATTGCTATCTCACCTGTGGCCGGGTTGACAATCAACTCAGGAATCTGCAACCCAGCCAAGAGTTGTGATGAGGTAGACAATGCTTTCTTCTGCCTATCAGTCGGATAATACGTATTCTTGTTACCCACTTTTGGCGTTTCTGGAGCATTAACAACAATCTCTTGTAATGTAGTGGAGAAACTTGAGGAATCAGATAGTTCTGTCTGTCCATGAATTAGAGTAGCATTGAGAAAGTTCAAGGCTAAAATTGTGAATATGGAGGTTAAGTATCTATCTTTCATTCTCATTAAATATTTATATGCTCATCACGTGCAAATTTCATCTGCAAAGTTAATATATTTATTTTATAAACCAAATTATTTAGCAAATATATTTTATATTTGCATTTTTAAAGATTATAATAATTTTTGAGATCAAATGTTGGTTAGCAATTTATTATTTGCTATGGAATCGTAATGGGTTCAAGGAAATCCTGATAAGTTGTTTTTAAGAAAGTACCATACGAGCCTACGCATGTCTACATAGATGTTTTTTCTAAAGATTCGTCTCGTGGCCGATAATTGAGATGAGAGGATAGATTGAGGTAGCATCGTATTTCTGTTTCATAAGTGCAGTATGAGCATTTAAATAAAAAGTATGAATTCCAATGTTCCCATCCTTTATGAGAGGGCTTAATAAGATTGAGAAAATAGTCTGTAAAAATGTAAAAAAATAGGGGGGTGTCAAACTTTTTATTTTAGTAAATATTAAAATCAGTGTTCCGATTTGGTAAATAGCTTTATGTCAGAGAAATAAAAAATTAGGGTGTCAAACTTTTTTTCTTGTTTGAAAACTTTTGACAATGTAATTTTGTGATATCTCATAAAAATTCTAATCGATTGGTATTTTTTTCAGACGAAGATGAGGTAAGCCGAAAGAAGTAATGTATCGATTTTTCATTGCCAGAATCGAGACAAATCCTGAGAGTGGCATTTCCTATCAGTCCTTAACCTAATGCTTCCCTGAGCAAGTTTATATGTTTTGTCAAAAAAAGAACGATTAAACTTGACATGTCTATAAATGATGTTTAGGAAGAATTATTAATCTCGGCGTATAAAAATGATAAACTTATTATTGGGTTTTGCAACCAGTCTTTTTTTGACCGGATGCTCTAAAGAGATGGATTTTTTGTTAAAAGATCCGTCTAAGAATACATCTAAAATATTTTATGTATGAAAACAATAAACATACTGGCTTTATTTGCAATTTCTATTATTGCAAGTTGTTGGGCTGTTGGATGTGATAAAGATGAGCCAACACTACCCATTAAGAAATCTGAGCATAGAACCCCTCCGGATTTGGATAAAACCAGTACATTAGCGTGGGAAACGGTTTATTGCATCGGATTATTAGATCATGAGCTTTTCATAGGGAGTAAATACCTTGGTATCCAGAATTGGCCTTGCATTAGTAGTCCCCCGCCCATATACCCTGCCGCTGTTTTCCCTGAAAATTCTTTTGGATCAACTTTTGATATAGAGATGGCCGGGCTGAAAAATCCAATATTTGTACAAACGGACTTCAGCATCCCATTTTTTTCGACAATAGAGAATCCGTCCGCAGTAAATTATATCCGTTTTCTGAAGCATATGTTCCAGTCAGAGGAATATAAGTCTTACTCCGGACCAAAATTAAATCTATATAGATTTACCAATTTGAAAAATCTTGACAATCTTATTAAAATATTCCCTGAAAACCCATGTTTTGCTGAAACTCTTAAAAGTATAGCAAAAGATGGCTCTCGATAAAATCAAGAGTTGGACTATAGGAGAAATTAGATTCACAGGTTTTACAGTTTCTATGGATGTACCCGAAAAAGGTATTTTTACAAATGAGCTGCAACCTGAAAATGGATTGGTATATGTCAGGAGCTTAACATACGGATCCACTGCATATTTTGTTATTGGAAGCGACCTCCCTTATTCCGAAGTCAGGACCAAAATAAATCTACCATCTTTAATTGAAATTGAAAAATTAAACCTAAAAAATACAGATATTATTCTCCTCACCAATTCATCTATTGATCAGGAAGCGGATATATATACCACATTTGATGCCTTATATGATTATTTGAGACATCCGTATACAGAAGGAACCTATGGCTATCCAATATATTGTAAAGGATGTTTTCTTATAGACAATTCTTATTTTCAAAATTAACAACACAATGAAAGCGAAAGTAATCCAACTTTTATCAGTATTTTAACTTTTCGATAAACTGAATCTTAAAATCATTCTATTACTCAAAAATCTACTTCCTCCGTAGGGATGAGGATGCACTGAAATAATAAGTCGTTTTTTTATAGCTTTAATTTAAATACGATACGTCGTAGATTGTTTTAACTATTTTAAATAAAAAATTTTATGTAGGAGAAATTAACCATTAAAAATAATGCATATTTATTCAGAATATTTAAAGGCTTGAATAAAAATAAGGTGTTAGACATACTTTTTACTTACTTTTTGAGGTTATTTCATCTGAAAACGTTAACTTTGCCGATTATTTACCTGAACGGGTGAAATGGAAAAATATTCCTGTTTTAGGCAACCGTCAGAAATTAAAGCGGATGCAATTTTTTGGAAGTAAGAGGTAAAAAAGATGAAAGATACGACCAAGGCAATTCATACGCCTTTTCAGCGTAGAGATGCTTATGACTCTCTTCAGATGCCGGTTTACCATACCCTGGCATATGAATTTGATAATGCAGATGTTATGGCAGATGCGTTTTGCGGAAGGACAGATGCCCCTGATTATTCAAGGGTTCTGAATCCAACTGTCACACATTTTGAGCAAATAATTGCTTCTCTTACCGGTGCAAAAGAGGTAAGTGCTTTTTCTTCCGGTATGGCTGCCATAAGCGCTATGATTCTCAGTACAGCCGCTACAGGTAAAAATATTATCTCTTCGCGCCATCTTTTTGGAAACACTTATCTGCTTCTTACAAAGACATTAAAGCGTTTCGGAGTAGAAGCCCGTCTTATTGATCTCACTGACTATGAAGAAGTAAAAAAATCAATTGATGCAAATACATGCTGCATTTTCATGGAAAGTGTCTCAAACCCGCAAACCGAGGTAGCAGACGTGAGGATTCTCGGTAAAATATCAACTGACAATTCAATTCCCCTCATTGTTGACACTACAATGGTGCCTTTCACTCAGTTTGATGGTTCATCCATAGGAATAGATTTTCAGGTCGTCTCAACAACAAAGTATGTTTCAGGTGGAGCTACAAGCCTTGGAGGAGTAATAATAGATTACGGTAAATTTCCTGAAATTTCTGAGAGAATAAAGAAAGATTCCGTATTTAATTTTGGAGCATATATGACTCCTCATGCAGCCTATATGCAGACACTTGGTCTTGAATCACTTCAAGTCAGGTATGATCGCCAGGCAAGTTCCGCACTTAAGATTGCTCAGATGCTTGAAAATACTCCAGGAGTAAAAAAAGTCAGCTATCCGGGATTGAAAAGTCATCCCGATTACAATTTATTTAGGGAGATATATGGTGAGAAGGCCGGTGCCATGCTGACTTTTGACCTTGAAGATGAGGCAACCTGTTTACGCTTCATAAATTCACTTGAATTAGTGCATAGGGCAACTAATCTTTTTGACAACAGGAGCCTTGCAATTCATCCGTCAAGTACCATTTTTGGTCCCTTATCTCCTGATCAGAGGAAAGAAATGGATATTAAAGACACAACGATACGTCTATCCATCGGTCTTGAAGATCCCGATGATATATATGCCGACATTGCCCGGGCAATTAAAAGGGCAATAAATAACTAACCTTAGTCATACAGTAAAAATGGGAAAATACGATTTTGATAAGATAATCGAGCGTCGTGGCAGCGGTGCCATTAAATCTGACCAGCTTAAGGAAAGATTTGGAAGAGACGATATAATAGCAGCATGGGTTGCCGATATGGATTTCGCTACCCCTGACTTTATAATCGAGGCGTTAAAAGAGCGTCTGGAGCATCCAATATTAGGCTATACTGAAGAACCTGCTGACTATCGTCCGGCAATCATAGACTGGGAACACAATCTTCACGGATGGGATATAAAACCTGAATGGATAAGTTATATTCCCGGTATTGTAAAGGGAATAGGCATGGTGATCAATGTCTTTACTAAGCCTGGAGAGGATGTTGTGATAATGCCTCCTGTATATCATCCTTTTAGAATAACTACAGAAGAGAATGGCAGAAAAGTGGTGAATGTTCCCATGATAGAAGATGAGTCACACAGATATCATATGGATTATGAGACATTGGAGCGACTCGACACAAAAGGGGGGATACTTTTATTATCAAATCCACATAATCCAGCCGGCAGAATATGGACTGCTGATGAATTGAAACG
>CAZXHO010000116.1:0-7081 GCA_964640365.1 uncultured Sangeribacter sp.
TTTCGCCACACATCCGGATTTTGATTATACCTATATTTCTCCCTTAATGCTGCAGGCAATGGGACGAACAGAACTCTCGGAAGAAAGTGCAGGGGGGTTGCAAATCTATGCACAGGATCTGACGAGCATTGAAACTGTTTCAACCATTGGAGAAGGAGAAAATGAGACCTTGAGAAATATTATCAAAAAAATCAAGAGCGATAAAAAACTGGAGACTTTAAGTACTCAGAAAAAAATGTATTACCGTTATGATATCTATGGTAAGCTTTCAAATGATAAGAAATATGTCACCAATCTAATGGTAATCACTCAAAATGGGGGTGAGAATGTTATGGTGGTCTATATGGAAGGAAGAATTCCGTTACAGTCTCTTCAGTATAATAATATTGATGATTAATTAGCCTGTAATTAAACTTTCTTCTCAGACAGGCTGTCTATATTGTAGGGATTTTATTGGCAAAGAGTAATCATCTTCCGTTGATTACCCTAATGGTCATCACATTTCCTATTATTATCATTATAATGTGAATATTATGAAAAAACTTTTTTTACCCTTTATATTAAGTGGTCTGGCACTGCTGACAGCCTGTTCTCCACAGAAACCGCGACTTGAATTAACCCTTTCTGACAAATTCGAAGGGCAAAACGTAGAGCTCATTAATTTTCTTGATTCTACTTCATTGGCAACAGGCGTTGTCAAAGACGGGAAGCTCATAATTGAGAATTTACCCGAAAAACCGGTTTTCGCCGCTGTGTTAATTGATGGTAGGACAAGAGCTTTCTATATTTCAGAAAATGGAGTCGCAAATCTTAACGATTCGATTCCAACTGCTATTGGTACGCCTTTAAATGACAAATTCGCTTCACTTCTTGCCCATCTTGACTCTCTTGAAGATGTAGAAGACGTAGGAAATTATATAGCCTTTACTGAGAAAAGCTATAATGAAAATAAAAATAATCCAATTGGTTCTTATTTTGGTATAGAGTGGCTGAAATATGCCGATTATAATAAAGTGGACAGTATGCTTGCAAAAGCTCCTGCCTCTCTGCGCGATTCATCAAAATCAAAATACTACCAAAACTTTGCAAAACTGCGCGCCGAGACAGCTCCCGGACAACCTTTTGTTGATTTTGAAGGGGAAACACTAGATGGAGTGAACACAAAGTTCTCTTCACTTGTTAGACCTGGTGTATACACTCTCGTAGATTTCTGGGCAAGCTGGTGTCCTTATTGCATTAAAGAGCTTCCGGAAGTCGCTGCATTATACGAGAAGTGGAAAGACAACGGGCTTGAGATAGTGGGTGTGGCTGTTAGAGACACTCCCGACGACTCGAAAGCAGCAGTTAATAAACATAATATCACATGGCCTGTGCTTCTCAACACTCAGCGTCGCCCATATGACATCTATGGCTTCTCCGGAATTCCACATCACATTCTCATCGGTCCTGATGGAAAAATTGTATCACGCGATGAGTCTATGGCGCAGATAGACATACGCTTGCAAGCTGAGAAGGACGCAGGAAAGTAAAAACTTTTCAATATGACTTCCACTGTTAACAAAGTCTGCAAATCTTCTTATTCAAAAAATTCACTTAATCAGCTTATAGAAGAAGCTATTCGGAAAAACTGGGAACTGATGGCATTCTCCGATTTCGGAGGCGTCAGTTTCAAGTATTCCGAAGTAGCTGAAAGAATAGAAAAAATTCATATCTTATTTAAGGCAGCCGATATTAAACCGGGCGACAAGATAGCCATCTGCGGAAAGAATTCCGCATGGTGGGCATTAGCATTCATAAGCTGCCTTACCTACGGTGCGGTAGCAGTGCCTATTCTCCACGAATTCAAACCGGAAAATATCCACAACTTAGTCAATCACAGTGATGCACGCATTCTGTTTGTAGATAAGGCGATTATGGATAAGCTGGATGAAAAGCTGCTTGGTAACCTCGTGTGCGCTTTTTATATTTCAGAAGAAGATATCGCTTTCTCCCGGAGTGAAAAAATAACAAAAGCACATAAAAAGATAAACGAATTATTTGGAGAAAAATATCCCGAATCTTTTACACCCTCTGACCTTTGTTACTTCAATGATAATCCCGAGGATCTGGCAGTAATTAATTATACCTCCGGATCAACAGGAGAGCCAAAGGGTGTTATGCTCCCTTTTAGAAGCATTTGGAGCAATATAAGGTATTGTATCGATAATCTCCATTTTCTAAAACCGGGAGATGGTATGGTGAACATGCTTCCTCTCGGTCATCTTTACGGAATGGTGATCGAAATGTTGCATCCGTTTGTAAAGGGATGTCATTGCCATTTCCTTACAAAAGTTCCATCGCCAAAAGTTTTGCTCACGGCATTTGCAGAGGTTCATCCAAAGCTTATAATTACCGTGCCATTGGTTCTCGAAAAGATAATCAAGTCGAAAGTTTTCCCGAAAATTCAGACTCCGAAAATGAAATTCCTCCTTAGCATACCTTTTATAAATAAAAAAATATATGCTAAAATCAGGAAATCTCTTATAGATGTTTTCGGAGGTCAGGTTATGGAACTGATAATTGGAGGAGCTCCATTGAATGTGGAAGTGGAAAAATTCCTGTTTAAGATTAAATTTCCAATAACTGTCGGATACGGCATGACGGAATGTGGTCCTCTGATCACCTATGCTCCACCGTCCGAAACCAAACCTCATACAGTGGGAAGGATCGTTCAACGTATGGAAGTTAAGATTGATTCTCCGGATCCTGAGAATATTCCCGGTAACATTATGGTTAAAGGAGAAAATGTCATGCAGGGATATTATAAGAATAATACCGCTTCTGCTGAGGTGTTTCCTACCGGAGATGGATGGATGAATACCGGCGATATGGGAACTATCTCCTCCGACGGGTTGATATCAATTAGCGGTAGATCCAAAACCATGATTCTTGGTCCATCCGGGCAAAATATTTATCCGGAAGAAATAGAGCATAAAGTTAATAATCTTCCATATGTAACTGAATCTCTTGTTATAGATGATCATGGGAAACTTGTAGCCCTGATAGTGCCTGATATGGATGCGGCTCAAGCGAAGAATCTCAACGCAGAAGAGCTTGAAAAAATCTTTGATCAAGGTATAAAGACTGTAAATAAAGAACTTGAAGCCTATAGTAAGCTTTCTTCTTTCGAGATAATGGATAAAGAATTTGAAAAGACTCCTAAAAGAAGTATCAAACGCTTCCTTTATCAGAGATAATCATTTTACAACATGAACTATCAAGAAATAATTAATAAAATATATGATGAAGTTTTGCCACTTTTCGGAAAAGGGAAAGTGGCTGACTATATTCCTGCCCTTGCTAATGTAAATCCGAACCAATTTGGAATAGCGATCGCAACACCTGATGGTAGAGTGTATGGGACGGGGAACTATCAAACCAAGTTTTCCATTCAGAGCATCTCAAAGGTTTTTACTTTAACCATGGTGATGCAACATTATGATGATGAACTATGGGAATGTGTCGGCAGAGAACCTTCAGGCTCTCCATTCAATTCTCTTGTGCAGCTTGAACATGAACAGGGAATCCCCAGAAATCCATTTATAAATGCCGGAGCCCTTGTCATTACCGATCGCTTGATGAATCTTTATCCTCGTCCAAAGGAAAGCATTCTGAATTTCATAAGGGAGATGGCAGATTCGCCTGATATTTATTTCGATCAGTCTGTAGCACGTTCGGAATTGGAATGTTCTGACAGGAATATGGCACTTGGATATTTCATGAAGAGCTTTGGAAATATTGATAATGCTATGGATTCTCTGATTGATGTCTATTGCAATCAGTGCAGCGCGACTATGACTTGTGAGGAACTGGCAAAATCATTTATGTTTCTTGTCAACCACGGAGTTAACCCCTACTCAGGACAACGTGTTCTCTCTGTGAGCAAATCAAAACGGCTTAACGCTCTTATGCTTACATGCGGATTTTATGATGAATCCGGCGACTTTGCATTCCGTGTAGGAATGCCCGGCAAGAGCGGTGTTGGAGGTGGCATTGTAGCAATAATCCCGGGGAAACTGAGTATTGCGGTATGGAGCCCGGAACTTGATCGTCATGGAAACTCCTATATGGGAATCGAGACGCTTGAGCGCTTTACCACAGACATTGGAAAATCAATATTTTAAAGATTAAAATATAAAAGATTAAAGATTAGATTTTGTGGAAAAATCTAATCTTTAATCTTTTATACAGTCTTCTTCTTTATTCCTTTTCTTTTACTTTTGACTTTTGGTAGAAGCGGCAATAAGTTTGTATTCCACAATTATCGCAGTCAGGTTTTCGCGCTTTACAAACATACCTGCCGTGAAGAATTAACCAATGATGAGCTTTAGCAACTACCTCCGCCGGAAGATGACGCATTAAAGTCTTTTCTGTGGCAAGTGGTGTTTTTGAGTTGTTAGTAAGCCCGATACGATTGCTTACCCGGAATACATGAGTATCTACAGCCATGGCCGCTTTATCCCATACCACTGCAAGCATTACATTAGCTGTCTTTCGTCCAACGCCGGGAAGCTTCATCAGATTATCGATATCTGAGGGCATCTCTCCCCCGAATTCTTCTACAAGAACCTTTGCCGCCTTGATTAAGTGACGGGTTTTATTATTCGGAAATGTTACACTCTTGATGAAAGGGTAAACTTCCTCTTCGGTTGCTACTGCAAGACTTGCAGGATCCGGATATGCCTCAAACAATGGAGGAGTAACTATGTTTACCCTCTTATCAGTGCATTGCGCAGAGAGAATTACGGCGAGTAGCAAATGAAACGGATTGTCATAATGAAGTTCAGTTTCAGGAGACGGCATATGCTCGAAAAACCATGAAATAACACCGTTATATCTCTCTTTTATTGTCATCCGTAATCTTGTATAACTTTACCAAAAATAGAATAGTAGAATTACCGCGCTGATTCAAATTCAGCAAGGAAACGAACATCATTCTCGCTAAACATTCTTAAATCCTTAACTCGGTATTTAAGATTCGTGATTCTTTCTATACCCATTCCGAAAGCATAACCGGAATAGATTTCAGGATCAATGCCACACGCCTTTAATACATTAGGATCCACCATTCCACATCCGAGGATTTCTACCCAACCTGTCCATTTACAGAAGGCACACCCTTTTCCGCCACAGAGATCGCAACTTATATCCATTTCCGCAGACGGTTCGGTAAATGGGAAATAAGAGGGTCTGAGACGTATCTTGGTCTCAGGACCGAACATCTCTTTTGCAAAATTGAGTAGCACTTGCTTAAGGTCTGCAAAAGAAACATTCTTGTCTATATATAATCCCTCTACCTGATGAAAGAAGCAGTGTGCACGCGCAGAGATAGCTTCGTTACGGTATACACGACCGGGGCATACGATTCGGATGGGAGGCTGAGTCTTTTCCATCACTCTTGTCTGAACCGAGGAGGTATGAGTGCGGAGTAGCACATCAACCGGGGTTCTGCTAATGAAGAAAGTGTCCTGCATGTCGCGTGCAGGATGATCTGCCGGGAAATTCAAAGATGAAAATACATGCCAGTCATCTTCAATTTCGGGACCCTCTGCTATCGTAAAGCCCATGCCGGCAAATATGTTAATTATATCATTCTTAACTATCGAAAGAGGATGGCGTGCACCGACTTGTAAAGGAGTAGCCGTACGAGTGAGATCAATGTTGGAGATTTCATCATCACTGCGGGCGGAAAGCTGTTCTTTCAGACCGTTGATTTTCTCAGTAACATAAGATTTGAGCTCATTAAGTTTCTGACCAAGCTCACGCTTATTCTCAGGAGCCACATTACGGAAATCTGCCATAAGAGATGAAACCAATCCCTTTTTACTTAAATATTTTATGCGGAGATTCTCTACCTCCTGAGCATTGGCGGCAACTGCTGTCGCAATTTCCTCCTTGATCCGGTTTATCTTATCTATCATTGTTTTCTGGTTGTCAGGTCTCCCGATGAATCCTCAATCGGGTAAACTTACTTTATTTCGCGAAATTACAAAAAAATCCCGAATTTATTGTATCAAATTTTCAATTTCCATGTTATTTAATTAGCGACTCGTTAAAAACAATTATAATTAAAGCATTATTAGCAAGATTTATAAAATCAGTGGAGTTTAGAAGATTGAATACGTGCTTCTTAATTGATTTCCGGTAAAAGGAAAATAGTATGCACACAGATATCTACAATTACGACTCCACCATCTTTAACAGTCTCTTAAGTATGAAATACTAAACTATATAATTATTATGAACACATCCAAAGTTAACATTTCATTGTCTGCGGCACTCTGTGGATTGCTTATCGGAGTCGGACTCTTGCTTCTTGGCATACAGGTTAAGCGAGGTCTCAACGGCATTACTGACAATCAGCGTGTTGTTACAGTAAGAGGTTTATCAGAAAAAGAGGTTGCTGCCAACAAAGTGACATGGCCTATTGTAAGTAAAGAGGTAGGGAATGACCTTCCATCTATATACGCCTCTATTGAGCGCACGAATGCGTCAATTCTTGAATTTCTGAAATCAAACGGCATTACGGATTCAGAGATTTCAGTAAATGCTCCTCAGGTAGTAGATATGCAGGCAGATCGATACAACTCGACACCTATTCCGTTCAGGTATAATGTAACAAATGTTGTGGTTGTCACTTCTTCTCAGGTTGACAAAGTGCGTAAACTGATAGAAAAGCAGACAGAGCTTTTGAAAAAAGGAATAGCCATAGTTGCGGGTGACTATCAGTATCAAACCACTTACGAATATACTGATCTGAATAGCATAAAACCAGCAATGATAGCAGACGCTACTAAAAATGCAAGAGAGGCTGCCGATAAATTCGCAGCAGATTCAGAGAGCAAGCTTGGAAAGATAAAAGTAGCCACACAGGGACAATTCTCCATAGAAGACCGCGACCAATACACCCCCTACATCAAACGCGTAAGAGTTGTCTCCACCATAGTCTACTACCTCAAAGACTAAACTCCTCTTCCCCTCCTCGCCCTCCCTAAACTCCCTAAACTCCCTAAACTCCCTAAACTCCCTAAACTCCCTAAAC
>CAZXHO010000117.1:0-3809 GCA_964640365.1 uncultured Sangeribacter sp.
TTTACACCTGAAATTCTTGAACTTATATCAAAAGGGAAAGTTTTTTCGGGCGGTCATCGCCATCGTGAAATTGTTGCTCAGGTTCTTCCTGAGAATTCCATATGGATTGATATAAGCGTACCGTTGGCGAAAGTATATGAAGAATATCAGTTTACAGATGAAATAATCGTTTTCGCATCAGGAGATCCTCTTTTTTATGGATTTGCCAATACTTTAAGAAGAGAATTTCCTCTTGCCCGAATAAAAGTTTATCCAACCTTTAACTCTCTCCAATTATTGGCTCATAGGCTTTTATTACCTTATGCAGACATGTATAATGTGTCAGTAACCGGACGACCTTGGAAGGCGCTTGATGTTGCAATTTTAGAGAACAGACCTCTCATTGGAATCCTGACTGATCATAAAAAAGGTCCGACGGAAATTGCCGGAAGATTATTGAAATACGGTTATGAAAATTATGTCATGTATGTAGGAGAATGTCTTGGAAATGAAACGGAGAAGATAAGTAAGTATGGTCTTCAAGAAGTAGAAGGTAAAACCTTTAGGAATCCAAACTGCGTGATTCTTCAGATGACCTATCCGCACAAAAGATATTTTGGCATCCCGGAAAGTTTGTTTACTCATTTGGCCGGCAGGAGCAACATGATTACTAAAATGCCGGTTAGGTTACTTTCATTATCGATGCTTGATCTCTATGGCAAAAAAGTGATGTGGGATATTGGATTTTGTACCGGTTCGGTTTCCATTGAGGCAAAATTACAATTTCCAATGCTCGATATAATAGCTTTTGAACGTCGTGAAGAATCTAAAAAACTTCTAAATGAGAATTGTCAAAAATTTGGCGTACCGGGAATCATAGGCGTTTATGAAGATTTCATGAAATGTGATCTTAATAAGTTCCCTGCTCCCGATGCAGTGTTTATTGGTGGTCATGGAGGACAACTCAAGGAGATGGTAAGAATAATTAATAAGGTATTAAATAAAAATGGAGTGATCGTATTTAATTCCGTAAGTGCAGAAAGTTGCCAAATCTTCCGTCAGGCTGTAGAAACATGTGGAAGAGTCATAGAGACAGAGCATATCATGATTTTAGATAATCATAATCAAATTACAATTATCAAGGCAAAATGAAATATATAGTTTATGTAAATAAAGCCGGACTAAATCTGGGCAAAACCATTAAGAGAGAAAAGAATGATTTTATCTTAATTCATCATCATGATTTATCTTTAGAAGATAAAGATGAGATAAAAGCTATTATTTTTATCGGGGCGTTAGGAATATGTGTTCGCCTCATAACTCCATTAATACATGATAAGTATAGTGATCCTGCAGTCGTATGTGTAGATTCTGTTGGCCATAATGCTATATCAGTACTTTCAGGACATATTGGAGGTGCTAATCGACTGTGTGAAGAGGTGGCTCATATTTTAGGTGCAAACCCAGTGATTACGACTCAGAGCGACAATTCCGGAATGTGGCAACTTGATATGTTGGGAAAATGTATGGGTTGGACAACCGAATCGTCAAGAACAGAAATGAATAAAGCCATAGCAAAACTTATCAATGGAAATAAGGTTGGGCTATTTCTTGATGTCCGGGATCGCGGAACCGATTATTTGGAATCTACTCTTCCAAATAATGTCGTAAATATATCTGATAGAAGTAACATTTCTGACTTCCAATTGATCATAGCTGTTACACCATTTATTTATAAATTAGATAAACCTATTATTTATTTTCGTCCAAAGGTATTAAATCTTGGGGTGGGTTGCCGTCATGATTGTAATCCCGAGGGTGTTTCAGCATATATAGAAAAGACATTGGCAGAAAATTATATCAGTCCTTTATCAATAAGGTCTGTTTCAACTATAGATTTGAAGAAAGATGAACCTCTTATTGCTGAACTTTCTAAATGGCAGGATATAAATATCAGTAATATTTACACCGCGGAGCAACTAAAGGATATTGATGTACCTAATCCATCAGAAAAAGTAAGGGAAGTAACGGGAGTTTACGGTGTAGCAGAAAGCTGTGCAATAAAAGCTTCTAATCACGGTAGAATCATATTGGAGAAACAAAAGGGCAAAATAAATGAAGATTCTGATTTTACATTTGCATTGGCAATGGATAGAGACGCCTTGCGAGGTGGCCACATTGAGATAGTAGGTGCGGGTCCCGGAGATCCTGAACTCGTTTCAGTACGTGGAAAGAGATTTCTTGAGCAAGCGGATTTAATTCTTTATGCCGGTAGTCTTGTGCCTATAGAATTGACTTACTATGCAAAGCCGGGTTGCACAGTAAGAAGTTCTGCCTCAATGAATCTTGAAGAGCAGTTTGAACTGATAAAAGAATATTACGATCGTGACAAGCTAATTGTTAGGCTTCATACAGGAGATCCTTGTATATATGGTGCTATACAGGAACAGATGGCTTATTTTGACCGTTATGGAATGAGCTATCATATCACACCGGGAATTTCTTCTTTTCAAGCTGCAGCCGCCGCTTTGAAATCACAGTTTACAATTCCTGAAAAAGTACAGACCATCATTCTGACAAGAGGAGAAGGGCGCACACCGATGCCGGGAAAAGAGCAGCTTCATAAACTCGCGGTATCTCAGAGCACAATGTGTATTTATTTGAGTGCCGGAATTGTGGATGATGTTCAACGAGAGTTACTCATGGCTTATCCTCCGGAAACACCTGTGGCAGCTTGCTATAAATTAACTTGGAAAGATGAGAAAATATACCGAGGTGTGCTAAAAGATCTTGCTCGCATTGTTCATGAAAATCATCTGACACTCACGACATTATTAGTGGTGGGAGAAGCTATCGGAAATCGTGAAGGATTGTCACATCTCTATAACGATAATTTCAAGCATCTGTATAGAAAATGATACTTGTATTTGGAGGCACTACAGAAGGCCGTGTAGCTGTAAAGACTCTCGACGAAGGAGTCGGAAAATATTATTATTCGACAATTGGTAGAAGCCAGAAGGTGAATTGTGGACATGGTACTCACATCACAGGTGGTATGGCAGAAGAAGAAATGTATAATTTCTGTCTCCAAAATGACATAAAACTGATCGTAGATGCATCACATCCTTTTGCTAACACTTTACATAAGACTATCGAAAGAGTTTCAAAGAAATTGAGTATTCCGGTAATTAGACTGGAAAGGGTTTATCCCGTAATTCAAGATCCTCATATCGTATGGTGCGAGACATTTTCAGACGCTATCACTAAAATGGAAATTGCCGGAATAAAAAGTTTATTGGCTCTTACCGGAGTAAAGACAATTCCTGAATTGAAAAATTACTGGAAATTCCATAATACTTGGTTTAGAGTGCTTGACAGAAAAGAATCAATAGAAAAGGCAAAAGACTATAGATTTCCTGAAAAGCGCCTTGTTTTCTATAAGGAAGATAACACTCTAAGTCTAATTGATAAGGTTTCACCGGATGCAATAATAACAAAAGAGAGCGGCATAAGCGGTGGCTTTGAAGAGAAAATAGAGTCAGCTTTGCAAAAAAATATATTGGTATTCGTTGTTCGCCGTCCTAAACTTCCAGATGATTTTATTATTGTTGAAGGTAGACATGGTTTAAGGATGGAAATAGAAAGGCTATTACCGGATTTTTATTCTTTACACACCGGTTTTACTACCGGTTCATGTGCTACAGCAGCCGCTAAGGCTGCGTTATGGGCTCTTTTAAATGGTGAAAGGATTTCCAAGGTCGGTTTTATGATTCCGGAAGGAGAAACAATATGCATGGATATTGAAAAAGTGGAAATTGGTGAATCCTTAG
>CAZXHO010000117.1:3819-7043 GCA_964640365.1 uncultured Sangeribacter sp.
CTTCAGCAAGTGTAATTAAAAATGCAGGGGATGATCCTGATGTAACTGACAAATGTAGAATTACTGTAACAGTAGCCTTTGCAGAACATAAAGGAATAAGGTTTATTGGGGGAGAAGGCATTGGTACAGTTACTCTACCGGGCATAGGATTAGAAATTGGCGAACCTGCCATTAATCCGGTTCCTCGTGCAATGATTGAACACGAACTGACAGCATTATATCCTCACGGATTAAATGTATCTATCTCAATTGAAAATGGAGAAGATTTAGCTACTAAAACTTTCAACCCACGATTAGGAATAGTTGGAGGAGTATCAATAATAGGTACAACCGGAATTGTGCGACCTTTTTCACATGAAGCTTTTATTGAGGCTATTAGGAGAGAAATGGAAGTGGCGCTGGCAATAGGGTGTGAAAGAATTGTGGTAAATTCAGGAGGAAAGAGTGAAAAAACTATGAAATCATGTTATCCCTCCCTCCCGCAACAAGCTTTTATCCATTATGGTAATGCTGTGGGAGAAACGATGAAATTAGCTCAGGAGCTAAAGGTACCAAAGATCACTATAGGATTGATGATTGGTAAAGCTGTAAAACTTGCAGAGGGAAATCTTGATACACACAGTCATAAAAAAACTCTGAATCATGAATTTTTAACCCAAGTAGCAATTAACGCGGGTTGCTCTTCAAATACTTTGGAAACAATAGCTGAAATAAATATGGCTCGGGAACTATGGAAGAGATTGTATAAAGATGATAGCGATCGTTTTTTTCAAGCCATACTACAGTTGTGTTATTACCATTGTTCCTCTATTTATCACAGAGAAATGAAAATGGCATTAATTGATGACGAGGGTAAATTAAGATATACCATATGAAATCTGCATTTTTAATAGCTGCTACTTCTTCGGGGAGTGGTAAGACAACTTTATCGCTTGGTATAATGCGAGCTCTGGTTCGTAAAAAATTATCCGTACAACCCTTCAAATGCGGTCCGGATTATATAGATACGCAGTTTCAAACCATAGCATCCGAAAAAGAAGCGATTAATCTTGATCTATTTATGTCCTCTGAAAAGCATCTGCGCTTTTTATTTAACGACTATTCTAAAAAGTCGGATGTCTCTATTATAGAGGGCTTAATGGGTATGTATGACGGATATGATAATATGAAGGGCAGTAGTGCTGATATCGCAATAAAACTTGACCTTCCGGTGATATTATTGGTAAATGCCGCATCTACATCTTATTCTGTTGCTGCCACCATATTCGGCTTCTCCAACTTTTGTCCTGAAATAAGAATTGCAGGTGTAATATTTAACCGTGTATCCTCTGAAAGCCATTTTTCTTATCTCTGTAAAGCTTGTAAAGACGTGGGATTGGAGTGTTTCGGTTACATTGAAAAAAATGAAGCTTTGAGCATACCTTCGCGGCACCTTGGCCTTACATTGTCATCACGTGAAGAGATGAACAAATTTATCGACATAGCAGCAGATGAAGTTGAAAAGAATGTGGAAATCGACCGTCTACTCAAAGCAACTTATCTAAAAGAAAGACCAAAAGAAGATATAAGTTCACATTTGTTTCAAGATATAACAGTTGCGGTTGCTCGAGATGAGGCTTTCAGTTTTATTTATCCGGTAAATCTAAAAACTTTTAGAAAAGTTAAATACTTCTCCCCTATCTATGATTCCCATATACCTGATGCCGATCTATTATATCTTCCGGGAGGATACCCTGAACTGTATTCTGAAAGACTTTCTGGAAATTTTACAATGAGGAATGAAATAAAAGCCTTTGCTGAAAAAGGAGGAAAGATTTTGGCGGAGTGTGGAGGGTTGATATATTTATCTGAGGATATAGACGGGAAAAAGATGTGCGGAGTTTTTAAATTGAAAGCTACTATGAAAAATAGCAAATTATCTTTGGGTTACCGAACGATTAAATTTCCAAACTTGACAATGAGAGGACATGAATTCCATTATTCACATATAATTAATCCGACATGTGAAGCTAATATAGCCTCTCAGGAAAATATAAAGGGAAACATAATTAATACACCGATATATAGATATAAAAACACAATTGCCGGATACACACATTTGTATTGGGCAGAAACCGACATATTGAAACTTTGGAAATAATGGCAAGAATTTATACTCGCTCCGGAGATAAAGGTACAACCGCTATACATGGAGGAGAACGAGTGTCTAAAACCGATATTAGAATCGAAGCTAATGGTTGTATCGATGAGCTAAATGTTTCAATTGGCACTTTAAGGACAATTCTGGAAACTACTCATCAATGGCAGTCTATACTTTATAATATACAACTTAACCTTATGACTGTCATGAGTCATGTGTCAACTCGAAGTACAAACCGATCAGCTAACCCTAATATTTTGTCAGAGAAGTTAGTATCAGAAATTGAATTAATCATTGACACTATTAATGCTGAATGTACTCCTGCAGATAGTTTCATAATTCCCGGAGGAACTCCCGCAGCTGCTCAACTTCATGAGTGTCGCGTTCGTTCACGAAGAGCTGAAAGACAATTATGGCGTTTGAACGAATCAGACAAGGTAGCCGATGAAATATTATGTTATCTCAATCGTCTTTCAGATCTGTTTTTCATCATGGCTCGATATGAACTGCAATATTCAGGTTATAAGGAAGAAATTTGGAAAAAATTCGGATATAAGAGAAATTTAAAATGAGAAAATCGTCACCTATCATGTTTGCCGGAACCGGAAGTGATGTAGGAAAGAGCCTGCTTGCAACCGGTCTATGCAGAATTTTCAAGCAAGATGGTTATACGCCGGCTCCTTTTAAAGCACAAAATATGGCGCTTAATTCTTATGTCACATCCGATGGTCTGGAGATTGGACGAGCTCAGGCAGTACAGGCAGAGGCAGCTGAACTTCCTTGTATGGTAGAGATGAATCCTATTCTCCTGAAGCCTTCAGGAGATCATACATCGCAAGTGGTTCTGAATGGTAAGCCATCCGGTAATAAGGATGCTTACAGCTACTTCCGTAAGGAGGGTAAATCAGAACTCCGGGAGATAGCCCACAAAGCGTTCGACCGGCTTGTATCACGCTTCAATCCTATTGTGATGGAGGGTGCCGGAAGTATATCAGAGCTTAATCTTCGGGATGGGGACATAGTAAATATGGCTATGGCTCGTTATGCCAATGCAAAAGTAATATTGGTGGCGGATATCGACCGT
>CAZXHO010000118.1:0-7036 GCA_964640365.1 uncultured Sangeribacter sp.
ACATAAAGAATTACGGGAACACCAACAACAGGCGTCAGAGCATTAATCGGTATTATATTATTATCCGGCAACACACTCGCCAAGTTACAACCAAGACAAAGAATAGCACCAATTAACATGGTTGCAGGGATCAAAATCCAGTGATTGTCTGACTTGAATATGATTCTGGCAATGTGAGGAACTGCTATGCCGACAAAAGAAATCGGGCCGCAATAGGCTGTTACGATTGCAGTCAATATTCCTGTCGATACCAACAACATGTTTCTGACATGTCTCACATTGACACCCAGATTCATGGCATAATTATCTCCGAGGAGTAGTATATTCAATGGTTTGGCAAGGAGTAAAGTTATTAACAAAGCCAATATAGTAAATAATGAAAACCATGGCAATTGCTTGGAGGAAACATCTCCAAAAGTACCCATACCCCACATGATATAGCTTTGAAGACCCTGAGCCGTTGACAGGGATGAAAGCAATGTGACAAGAGAACTCGTTAGATACCCAATCATAATTCCGGCAATAAGCAACATAAGATTATTCCTGACCAAAGTCGACAAAGCTATTAGAATTCCCATAATTAGAAGGCTACCCGCTAACGCACCGGCTACCACAGCTACCGAACCTCCGAAAGAAAGCGATCCAAGAGACAAAGAACCTCCCATAAAAAGCATCACCAAGGCTACACCGAGACTGGCACCTGAACTAACTCCAAGAATTGATGGACCGGCAAGAGGATTATGAAACGCAGTCTGCAGTAAAAGACCTGTAACTGCAAGAGCCGCTCCCGCAAGTAAAGCTGTAATAGCTTGCGGAAGTCTACTGTTTAATACTATAAATTTCAAAGCTTCATTCTGCGAATCACCTCTTAAAGCAGCCATAACTTCTTCAGGATCAATGTGGATTGCGCCGAAGAAGATATTTGATATGAACAGAATTGAAGCAGTAAAAACAAGAAGAATGAATATTCTCACGGTTCTAATTTTTCAAAATAAGATTTCTTCTTTTCTCGAATTTCTATTTCCGGATGAAACAATGAGATTAAATCAGCCAAAAGCCACTGGGGATGAAAAGCCACATCTTCGAAAATTCTTGATTTAGAAGCTTCACTCCCATAGACATTTCCTTCTTTGTAAGCTTTGAATTTGGTGTATATATCCTTATCTTTGCCAAGGGATGTCATGGTCAGCGGAGCATCCGTAAATCTAATTAGCCATATATCGCAATCTTGTGCCTGATAGAGTACTTTTTCAGGACTCAACTGAAGGCTTCCCAATACTTTCTTATCGCCAAATGGATTTGAGGCTCCCGAATCTTCGATCATCATTCCCATTGTTGATTTCCCCCCGGGTTGGCTCCATGACTGGCCGTAAATGCGGTCAAACATCACTCTTGGGCGCCTGTCTGTGGATGTCACAAGATTCTTTAGCTGTAAATATTGTCGCTCTGTTTCATTAAACATTGAATCTGCTTTCTCTCTTTTGCCATAGAGAATACCATAAAATTTCATCCATTCAGCTCTCGCTAACGGTGAATTTTCCATATAGTCGGCACATTCAACAATAGGAATTCCGGCGTTCGACAATTTTCCATGTCCGTTAGAATTCTCATAAGGCGACAACAGAATGGCTCCCGGAGATAACCGGATTATCTCTTCTACATTGGGAGACATATTGTTTCCACAATCTGCTATATCTCCTTTCTCTATTCTCTCTTTTAATGAAGGCTCAAAAATATACTCAACATCACATATTCCCGTTATTGCCTGTCCTGCACCCAATTCTTCTATAAGGCTATTATGCACTGCTGAATAAACTACCGATTTGTCAAGTGGTACCCGGATAACCTGCTCTGGAGAAAAACCTTCCGGCACATCTCCTTGTCTTTCCACCAGAGCATATCTTTGTAATAATTTGGTGCTGTCCCAAGGGTTTTGGATTTCCGCTACTGAATATCCGTCAAAATCTCTCAATTTTAAGAGTTGTGAGTATTTCAACTTCACTTCTTCCCCACCGGAAGAAGCAGTACTGCTTTTCCCGCATCCTTGCAGAAAAAGCAGTACCGTTATGATGGATAGAGATGATACAATATTTCTTATTGAAACTTGCATATAAGGACTCCTTCTTTATTTCAATGATTATTAAAGAATATACAAGCCGGACCTACACCGGAATCATATTTTTTAACCAAAATACCGTTAGTATCATACTGGAAGACATACCCCGGAACGGTATATGATTCCCAACTTGTATCCTTGTATGAAGATATTAATATAGTACCTGACTTCGGATCAATTCCAATAGCGTTAGGAGAAGGAACTTCACTAAATAATGTCGAAGAAGTTTTTCCGGTGGTTATATTATATTTTGTATAAATTGGCTCGGCTCCCCAAGGTGCATTGATAATATAGATTGCCTTGCCATCATCTGTCACGTAAGTTGCTTCCGTAATTTTATCAAATTTTGAATCACCGGTCATCTTATACAAAGCGTTTGGAATATCGTCATAATTTCCTAATGCCAGCAGATATAAGTCACCTCCAACTGAAAGGAACTGCTTAGGATTCAATGGCACATCAATAGTTGAAGTTACTGTAAATGAATCAATCGCTATAACTGAAGCTGTTGTACCATACAGAGGGTAATTCATACCATCGGAATTAGGTACATATATCTTATTTTCATGAATAGCTATTATTTCAGGATTTGGTCCAACTTTTACAGATCCATCAATTGCCTGCTTTTCAGTATCAAGCCTAACCACATAACCATCATACATAGAAATATAAACCTTTCCGTCAGCGGCTACCATTGAGCGTGGCTGCGTACCGTCAAAACCGCTTTCATCGAGCTTAATCTGTTTGATGCTCTTAAAAGTATTAGCATCTACGATTTCGATGGTATTAGATTCATACATTCCGAGATATAATTTCGAATCATATTCCAAACCACATTGTGGAGTTGCTCCAAGGCTTCGTCCGTTAGCTTTGACAAACACATCTTCTTCAATAGTTGCCTCATCGAGGTTTATACAATTAAGAACACCCTCTATCTTTAAAGAATAGGTACCTTGGGTAAGTATGTAAGCAGCGTCTACCGCTTCCGGAGTGGGATCCGGATCCGGTATATCGGGTCCGTCGTTATTCTTGTCACAAGACACCATGCCAAGCCCTAATAAACAGGCACTCATCAAACTAAAATACAGTTTTTTCATTTTTTTATGGATTAATTAATAAATTATCGCTAAATATCAAATTCTACAGTCAGTTTCCATGATCTGCCGGGCATAGGATATCTTGCGATTATTTCATATTGTTTATTAAGTAAATTAAGAATATCTCCCTTGATTTCGATGGTTTTATTCTTAATATCGAATTTTCGGAACAAAGATATACCCGTTTCAAAATATCCCGAAACTCTGGTTTGTGGAAGATTCTGATTCGTTGTGTAGCGTGCACTGCAACCTGTACCATGAACCGCTACATTGACCCAAGGATTCACCCAAGATACGGAAGCTGAGCCGGAATTAAGGGGAATATAAGCCACCTGTTTCATCCATTCCATGCTTCCGGGTTCCGTTCTGGGTTGAGCACGTTGATAAGAATATGTGCCCGAAAATATTATATCCTGTAAAGAATTAATTTTGAATGTCGATGACATAGACACATCCACTCCGAACACTCTTACTTTTCCAAGATTGGTCATGTACCACTGAAACATATTGTAAGGAATAGCTACAATTTTATTTTTTACATGATTAATGTATCCGTCGCATGTGATCGTAAAATCCTTAATGGCTGATAGACCTTGAGCCTGATAAGTTACACCTAAATTTAACTGATCCGTTGTTTCCGGATTTAGGTTTATACTTCCCAAATTATCAAAATATGCTTCGTTGAAGGTGGGCATTCTGAATATATTTTTATAGGAAGCTCTTATGAATAGTCCAAGATCTTCAGCCGGCTTAAAATTCATACTGAAAGATGGGGATAGGCGCATTCTATCCTTTCCTGCATCCCCTTCTTTTGCCCGATTGAGATAAATAGAATACAAACCCCTTGCCAATACGTTGAATTTCCAAAAATTATATTTAACAGCAAAGGATTGAAGGATTGAATTCCTGAATGGTTTAATATTTGTCTTAAGATTGCTCGAAAGATTATTCCATGCCCAATCGGCTGAATAATCCATAGATAGTCCGGGAGTTGGGATAAACAGCAAAGAAGTTGTGACATACGTTTCCCTTTGAATGTAATAATCATCAAGCTTACCACCCGGATATTTACCGTTTACATCCGTATATCTTGAAGTTGCCCAGTTGAATTTTCCTGTGGCAGAGAGAGAAAACTTGGATGAAAGTCTTCCACGGAACTGAAACTGTCCGAAAAAATTACGTTCTCGTAAATGTTCTTCGCTTTTATTCACGTAATAAATTACCTGTCCGGGTAAATCTCGTGAATTGTCATAATAATATAATTTTCCAAGAAATATAGCCCCGTTTTTTCTCTTCCATTTACCATTTATTTCACCTCTCCAAGAATTCATTCTTGAATTTTCTCTTTTTTCTTTCGTAACCAGATCTTGGTTTACAAGAGTAAAAGGATAGTCATTTTCGGCATGTATGTATTCCACATTGGCTGTTATATTTCCACCATTCTCTGTGGCTTTTGAGAGATATACATATGGATTGTAATAACCAAACGAACCGACTGTCATTCTCGCTTTAGCATTGAAGCCCGGAGATTGCTGAGAAGAACCAAATGAAGAAATATATAAAGATGCAGAAGAAGCTGCAGCCCTTGCAGGTATAAAAATATCATCGTTGTCTCCGGAATAAAGTGATAGATTATTAATATTCCCTATTGAATAACGGGAAAGGTCAATCTGACCACTCTGACAGTCACTTAATGATACACCATCATAAATTACGGCGGTATGCTCCGAACCAAGACCTCTTACCGATGCTGTTTTCATACCACCGGCACCACCGTAATCTCGAAGATTAACACCCGGCATCCTTCTCATAGCATCAGCAATATCGGTGACACCCGAAAGTTTTATTTTTTCGGCATCAAGATTATGCACGGGAGTTGTAGACCTAACCTCTTTCTTTTGCCTTTGGGATAATACTTCCAAAGTAGGCAATTTCTTTGTGAGGGTATCCTTGTCTTGCTCCTCTTGTATAAAAATATTCACCCCGGCTGAAGAAACCGAGGTGACGCTTGACAGAACAAAAAATGTCGTCAGAATATGCTTTCTCATCCTCGAAGAAAAACAATTATATTACTAAATTACCATAGAGGCAATCATTAATGAAAGGTCGGACTTTTACCGTAGCGAGACTGTCAGGGATTTTCACCCTGTTCCTTCATTATCCCGATGCCGGGAATCGGGTGCAAAGTTAAGGATTATTTTTTATTATCCAATAATCAGTATTATTTTTTTCAAATTTCGTAAATTTGTGATAAAATAAAATTCTTATGGTACTTCCCCCTTTTTCAGCAAGTGACAACCGTTATTCTTCAGGAATGAAATTTGAAAGATGTGGCAAAAGCGGTCTTCTTCTTTCGCGTATTTCTCTCGGTTTGTGGCACAATTTTGGAGATATAGACTCCCTATCGAATAGCCGCGATATGTTACACTATGCATTTGATCATGGTGTTACTTGTTTTGACCTCGCTAATAATTACGGACCCTCATACGGCTCGGCTGAAGAGACATTCGGAAGAATTATGAATTCTTCTTTCAAGCCGTATAGGGATGAAATGATAATTACGACAAAAGCCGGATATGATATGTGGCCCGGACCGTATGGTAATTGGGGATCAAGAAAATATCTTTTCGCGTCCATAGATCAAAGCCTTAAGAGGATGAATCTGGACTACGTAGACATTTTTTACAGCCATAGATATGATCCGGAAACTCCGATTGAAGAAACATTACAAGCATTGGTAGATATCGTAAAACGTGGTAAGGCACTTTATGTAGGAATATCACGTTGGCCGTATGAAGCTTCTCAAAAAGCTTACACATATTTAAGAGAAAGAGATGAGCCCTGTCTAATTTATCAGGGAAGATACAACATGATTGACAGAGAAGTTGAAAGAGGCGGACTTCTTGAGCAGGCTTATGACAATGGAGTAGGATTTACTGCATTTTCTCCGTTGCAACAAGGAATTCTTACGAATAGATATCTCAATGGCATACCTGAAGGCTCGAGAGCTTCTAAAGCAAAATTCCTTAAACCGGAATCGCTGACAGAAGAATTAATTAAAAAACTCAGAGAGCTTGATGAGATAGCTAAAAAGAGAGGTCAAACACTTGCTGAAATGTCTTTATCTTGGCTCTTGAAAGATAAAAAGATAACTTCTGTCATAGTTGGAAGCAGTTCGGTATCCCAATTGAAAGACAGTCTGAAATGTCTAAACAATATAGAGTTTACACAGGAAGAATTAGTGGAAATTGACAGAATATTACATGATCAATAAAATAAAATTTACGTGTCAAGAATAGAAGCTTAAAAATAATGGTGTCTATTGCCCTTTGAATCACTAAGGAACAATTGGCACCATTATTAAAATTTGCAATCAAAATAAGGATTAATTCATCATATTATCATCTATTATATTGTTAATATGACAAAATGATATTAACTTTGCACATTCAATTACTCAAAATTTATTTATAACCATATGGGTTTAATTATTCCACAACGCTACAATCAAAAGTTATTGCCTGAAACAACTGAAGTAGCGATTAAAATGATTAAGAATATTTTTCAGAAAAAACTTTCAGATGCTCTTCATTTAAGAAGGGTAACCGCTCCTCTTTTCGTATTGTCAGGCACAGGGTTGAATGATGATCTAAATGGAGTGGAGCGAGCAGTTAATTTTCCGGTTAAAGCTCTTGATGACAAAAAGGCAGAGGTTGTACATTCTCTTGCCAAATGGAAACGTGTAAAACTTGGTGCATATAATATTGCACCCGGCTATGGTCTTTATACAGACATGAATGCTATCCGAGCGGATGAAGAGCTT
>CAZXHO010000119.1:0-7016 GCA_964640365.1 uncultured Sangeribacter sp.
AGTCGGGGATAGTGGATCGGCATACTCCGGAAATTGTTTTTCCATGGCCTCAAGTTCCTTCATCATCATATCAAAATCCTTATCTGATATGATTGGGGAATTGAGCACGTAATAATTATGATTATGACGATGAAGTTCCTCTCTCAGAGAGTCGATCTTCTCTTTGGCGGTATTAGAATTCATATTCAATATTTTTTAATGTTTCTCCCTGCGAGGGAATAATTTTCTAATATTAGTGACCTGTTTGGCAAAATTGCCTCCTGCCACCACTAATGAAACGGAAAGGAGTATAAGAATAATGCCCAAGGTTATTCTGGGTGTTAATACTTCGTGGAACAGAGTGACTCCGATTGCCACCGCTGTTACAGGTTCCAATGCTCCCAAAATAGCAGTTGGTGTAGGACCAATCAACTGTATAGCTTGAGTAGTGCAAACAAATGAAACAGCCGTTGGTAAGACTGCCAGACCAATTATATTTAACCATGAAAACAGAGTAGCAGGTATAACAAAAGTATCAGTTAAAACTATCTTACAAATAAACACTATCAAACCAAAAATGAGAACATATAGGGTAACTTTTAGTGTTGGCATGTCTCTCAACCGTGTCTGATTAACCCCCACGATATAAACTGCGTAACAAAAGGAAGAAAGCATAACTAAGATTGTCCCGATCAGACTTACGGAAGAGCCATCAGAGGTTTTATAAAGTAAAGCTATTCCTCCAACTGCCATAAGGATGCAAAGAGCAGTAGTTATCGTAAACTTCTCCTTAAAGCCTATTGCCATAATCAAAGCTACTATTATGGGATAGACAAACAGCATGGTAGATGCTATTCCTGCATCCATATAAGTATAACTCGAGAATAATGACAAAGATGAAACTGCCATTAAAACTCCCATAATGAACAGTTGCAAGCTCTGTTTTGGAGTTATTTTAAACTCCTTTTTCCCTCTTCTGAAAAGTAACATCAATCCCATAATGGGAACTGCCAATAAATACCTGAAGAAAAGTACAGAGTCCGGATTCATGCCCTCTTCATAAAGAGGAATGGCAAACAAAGGATTTGTGCCATAGGAAGCTGCGGCAACTGCACCAATGAAAAATCCTTTTGTCTTGTTACTAACCATATTCTTTTGAGATAGTTATTCCTACATCAGAGGATAGGGATATTTAATCTCCCATAGAAATAATGCTTCAGGAGGCATAGAAGTTCCGGCAGAACATCTATTCTTTTGAAGAATGATTTCTTGAAACTCTTCTATACTTATTTTACCCCTTCCTACATCTACTAAAGTTCCAACTATTGCGCGAACCATATTTCTTAGAAATCTATCTGCCGAAATAGTGAAAACTATGCCTTTATCAAGAAAATTCGGTATTGGGGACTGATTATTACCATATTCTATTTCTGTCCATTCTGCCTCGTAAACCTTACAAATATTAGTTTTAGCATCTGAATGAAGTTTGGCAAATGAGGTAAAATCGTTTGTTCGTAGCAATAGCGAAGCGGCTTCATTCATTATATTGATATCAAGAATAGTAGGGGAATACCAAGTCAAAGGGTATATGAAAGGAGTTTTGGAATAAGTGACAAAGTATTTGTAAGTTCTTCGTGAAGCGTCAAACCTTGCATGGGCATCATAGGGAACTTTTAACAAATCATGAATAGCTATATCTTTACCTACGAGGCGATTAATTGAATTTAAGAACTTTGATTTATCCTCTATGGGTTGAGGAATATCAAAATGTGCGTACATTTCACGGGCATGGACTCCGGCATCTGTTCTTCCGGCACCTGTAATTGAAATGGGGAGGCGTGTCACTATAGACAGCGCCTCCTCAATTTCCTGCTGAACAGACACAGCATTCGGCTGTGACTGCCATCCGTGATAATTTTTCCCGTTATATGATAATCTAATAAAATATCTCATGCGATAAATTATCCTAAAGATACTAACGGATTATGATTATAATTTCCATATCTTCCAGGAAATTCAATCCCGTTCAAGATAAGTTATTCCATAAAGACCGGATTTGTAATTATTGAGGAATTGTCTTCCCTCTTCTGTGGTAATAATTCCCTGCTTCATGGATTTGGTAACCCAAGTTTCGAGATTTCTTACCAATTTTTTTGGACTGTATTCTACGTAATCCAAAACATCAGCCACAGGTTCACCGTCAATAATCTGTTCAATTTCATAGCCATCCTTATTAACCGAAATATGAACTGCACTTGTGTCGCCAAAAAGATTGTGTAAGTCACCGAGAATCTCCTGATAAGCTCCCACGAGAAAAACGCCTATGTAATAATGGTCGTTTTGTTTGAGAGTATGTACAGGCAAAGAGTATGACATTCCTTGTGGAGAAACAAATCTATTGATCTTACCGTCGGAATCGCAAGTAATATCCTGAATAGTACATCTTCTTGTAGGTTTCTCTTCAAGCCTTGATATAGGCATTATCGGGAATACCTGATCGATTGCCCATGAATCGGGAAGACTTTGGAATAGTGAGAAGTTGCAGAAATATTTTTCAGGAAGCATCCTATCAACCTTTTTTAGTTCTTCAGGTGGATGTTTCATTGATCTGGTAAGATCATTTACATCTCTTGCAACCGACCAGAAGAGTTTCTCGATCTGTGCTCTTGTTCTTAGATCTAATAAACCGAGACTAAATAGTTCCAACGCTTCCTCTCTGATCTGAAGTGCATCATGCCAATCCTCAAACATGCTGGTAGGATTAATTCTATCCCAGATACCATACAACTCTTTTGCCAGTTCGTGAGCATCATCTTCTATCTCTTCATTATCATTCCATATTGGCAACTGAGTGGTTTCCAACACTTCAATGATTAAGATTGAATGATGGGCTGTTAGGGACCTTCCACTTTCTGTGATTATATTAGGTTGAGGCAGATTATTTTTAACACAAACATCTACAAGGGCAGAAACAGAGTCGTTCACATATTCTTGTATCGAATAATTCATAGAATTTTCGCCAAAAGAAGATCTCGTTCCGTCATAATCTACTCCAAGACCTCCGCCTATATCAACAAATTCTATACTGAATCCCATTCTTGATAATTGCACATAGAACTGCATTGCCTCTCGAAGGGCATTTTTGATCCTCCGAATCTTTGTTATCTGACTTCCAATATGGAAATGTATAAGCTTCAAGGAATCTCTCATGTTATTTTTATCAAGGAATGAGAGTGCGTCAAGGAGTTCGGATGAATTCAGTCCGAACTTGCTTACATCACCCCCTGATTCTTCCCATTTGCCACTCCCTGAGGAAGAAAGCTTAATACGTATTCCGATATTTGGAGATATGTTAAGACGTTTGGCAACATCAGCTATGAGTTTCAATTCATTGAGTTTTTCTACAACAAGATAAACTCTTCTTCCCATTTTCTGAGCCAGAAGTGCCAGTTCCACATAGTCTTCATCCTTATATCCGTTGCAGACTATAAGAGAATTGGAATGGGTATTGACGGCAAGGATTGCATGTAGTTCGGGTTTTGAACCTGCCTCAAGACCTATATTATATTTGTTTCCATGGCTGACAATTTCCTCAACGACCTGACACATCTGGTTTACCTTGATTGGGTAAACGATGTAGTTCTGTCCCGAATACTTATATTCTTCGGCAGCCTTCTTAAAACAGGATGATATTTTTTGAATCCGGTTGTCAAGAATATCCGGGAAACGAAGAAGAACAGGAGCAGAGACATCACGGATTCTCAATTCATCGATCAATTCTTTAAGATCGACTGAAGCACATCCTTCACGCGGTGTTACTTGAACATGTCCTTTGTCATTGATGGAGAAATATTTCAATCCCCAACCACTTATATTATAGATCTCAGCAGAATCTTCAATACGCCATTTTCTCATTTATCGAATAGTCATTAAATTTATTATGCAACCTTAACGGAAAAGAAGCCTATAGCTATATACTCAAACAGCTCTATCCGTCAGTTCTTCCTTCCAAGAATTTCAAATTTTTCCACTATGATTTCAGTTCTCCTTCGGGTAATTTTTAATCTGTCCTCATATTCCCGGCTTCTGAGATAGCCCTCCACATAGAGTTGAGTGCCTTTTCTAACATATCTTTCTACCAAAACGGCATTCTGGCCTCCGAACACCAGATAATGCCACTCGGTCACCTCGGTTCGAGCTGCCCCTCTCAGTTCGTTGGTGGCCAGGGAAAGATAAGCCACGGGTTTATCTTTCTCAGGATATCTCATTTCCGGATCATTACCGACATTACCCAAAAGGATAACTTTATTAACTGACATAGTAGAGAATTTAATAATGAAAAGGTTATGAATTATATATCACGCAAACCATGACATTTGTCGGGATGTGTTGTCAGGATGTTCTCCGTAACAAGAGGGTTTCAGACTTAAGCCAACTTTCTCATGCAAAGCAAAGAGCAGATTCATGGCATGAACCGCATCCCCGGCACCTCCTCTCATTCTGCAATCACCCAACGATTCAACTTCAAGCAATCCAGCTCCCGGTTTACTTATGGAAATGATACATTTTTGCGTACCTTCCACCTCTTCACCACCGATTTTTGAAAGTGAGGTAAAAGCAAAGTTATGATCATCATAGACTGAATTATAAATCCTGTCTATCTCAGCGATTCCTAAAGGACATGCCATATTGGAAATGACACGCATTGTCCTGCCGTTATTCTTATATATAACTTTAATATGGATATCTCCCGAGAAACTATTTTGAACATTCTTAAGTTGACGGGCAATTTCCTCCTTCACTTTGTTTACATCAATTTCATCTTTCATTTCCTCCGGAGCCAACACAGTAAGGAACAGCTCTTTTGGAAGTAGAAGGTTAGAGGCAAGCGGTATAAGTGCAATCAAGGCCAGAGATGCTACGGAAGTAGGAACTATAGCCATTTTAGCTCCCCTGACAAGAGGTTTCCTGTTAATTTCGGAAAGCCCGTATTCCATCTCGGTGTATTCCCAATTGTCAAACCGATCCGGTGAAAGGTCAACAATCCTTAATTCTCCATTATTTCTTGCTTCATCCTTAACTTCAGATGCCTTCGGAGAAGAATCTGCGATAAACACCACATCAAGCTTTGATGATTCTAAGGAATCAGAAAAAAACAAGTCTCTTTCTCCTATAAATCCATGATGCGAAGAGGTTATTGCCCTACCGGCAAGTCCCGGAGCATAAAGATCCATGACTTCTACTTCCGGATGAAATATTAACAAACGTAATAATTCCCCTGCATCAGGCTTATCAGCACCTATTATTCCTACCTTTATCATTATTATATTTTGGAAATTTCTTAATTATTCAGATGGTTTTTCACCAAAAGTATATCATACTTCTGGATTTCAATTAGAAATAAAATATACTATGGATGCATTTTTAAACCTTTTTGGATTATCTATGAGTAATATCGTTAACACTTAAGTCAAGTATATCTGCAAAAAGATTTATAGCCTGTTCCCTCGAGACATCTTCTCTAAGCACCACAAGAATAGTATCGCTTCCCGGAATAGTACCAAGAATGTCATTGCTGTGTCTCATATCTATGTCATAAGCAAGACCGGCAGCATAACCAATTCTTGTTTTAATTACAGCAAGATGACCTGAGAAATGTAAAGAAATAAAACCACTCTGGTAATTGGCTCTTGGAGGAGCCTGTCCGAAAGATAGAATTTTGTCCTTTAGGGAATCACTGTCAGGCAAGACATACATATAGGTTCCTCTATCGGTGGGAACTTTTGTTGTCCTAAGCATTTTCAAATCGCGTGAAAGAGTAGCTTGCGTAACCTTATGCCCCTTTTGAGTAAGAAGATCTGCAAGTTCTTCCTGATTCCCTATACATTGATTGCGTATGAGATCTATGATGAGATCAATTCTTTTTTTTCTGTTCTTCATTATCTCTTTTTTTGAGCATTTCGATTTTCAATTTCAATTTTTATTCTTGCAGCCTCTTCATAATCCTCATTCTCTGCCGCTTGAAGCATTGCCTCCGACAATTGTTCAATTGTCATACCTGAGAGCTCGCCATGAGTCTCATGGCTTTTTGAAGTAGAGGCGGTTTGAATGAAATCATCACCCAAACCTTCATTACTTTCTTGTGAAGAAGCTTCTGATTCAAACCCTGATTCTCTAAGCACTTCTGCAGAGGTATATATTGGTGCGCCGACACGGATTGCCAATGCTACTGCATCAGATGATCGTGAATCCACTATTCGCTCTCTGGTTCCATCTGAAAAAAGCAAATTAGCGGCAAAAACCCCGTTGGGAAGCTTATAAATTTCAACTTCAAGAAGTGAAATGCCAAAGGAGGCAAGGGTGGCAGCCATAGTATCATGGGTCAGTGGGCGTGGGGTTGCCACTTCCTGCAGTTTACACTCAATTGCCTGAGCTTCAGGAAAACCTATGATGATAGGAATGCGTCTGGTCCCTCCTGCTTGTTGAAGGATAAGCGCATAGACTCCTGATTCTATCTGATTGTAGGTAATACCTACCAGTTCAAGTCTATATCTTTTTTCCATCTTCTTGATTCCTTAGTTATCAGTGTTTATCTGACTCATATTTTTTGAATGATTTCTTCTCTTTTTTCCCTGCCGTGCTATTATCATAGCAGAGCCAAGGCATAACTCTGTATCGGGACTATATATTATGGCAAATTGACCGGGAGCTATACCTTGAATATCCGTGTCAGACTCAATCAGCCAATTGTCCTCATCTTTCTTAAAAAGATAACCGTGATTAAATTCAGGAGAGTGTCTAGTTTTAAAAGCAATCTCATAGCCTTCTTCCGATGCCAACATCTCCGGAACTCCGCTTATCCAATGGGGAGGTTCAAGATTTATTTCTTTTCCATACTGGAGTTTTGTGTTATAGCCGTTTGATACATAAATCACGTTATCTCTTGTATTCTTCTTAACTACAAACCAGGGACCTCCACTTAATCCAAGTCCTTTTCTCTAACCTATAGTGTAGAACCAATAACCTTTATGAACACC
>CAZXHO010000120.1:0-6950 GCA_964640365.1 uncultured Sangeribacter sp.
GACTTATTGCCGTAATTTCAATGGCAATCATCTATACAAGATTGCTTCAGGAGCAAGTGACTATGATTATAATTGGACTGAGGTAATGATGAAGAATGCACGAAACCATATGGATGGCATCTCCCTCCATTATTACACCGTTCTTGGTTGGAGTGGCAGCAAAGGGTCGGCTACTCAGTTTAATGAGGAAGACTATTATTGGACTCTCGGAAAGTGCCTTGAGGTTGGTGATGTTGTGAAACGTCATTGTGAAATTATGGATAAATATGATCCCAAAAAGCGTGTAGGTCTGCTTGTGGATGAATGGGGTACATGGTTTGATGAAGAACCGGGAACAATAAGAGGTCATCTCTTCCAGCAGAATACTCTCCGTGATGCCATGGTGGCGGCTTTGAGCCTCAACGTATTCCATACTTTCACTGATCGTGTGAAAATGACGAATATAGCCCAGATCGCTAATGTGCTCCAGTCAATGGTTCTGACAAAGGATGCCCAGATGGTGCTCACTCCTACATATTATGTTTTCAAAATGTATGTTCCTCATCAGGATGCCCGCTTGATTCCCCTTAATATATCTACACGCGAGATCACTGCCCGAGATGGCAGAAAGGTTCCCGTAGTTAGCGCTACAGCCTCAGCTAAAGATGGAAAAACCACTCTCTCTCTTGTTAATACGGATCTTGACAATGAGGCGAAAGTGACAATAGATCTTGCCGGACTGTCTGCAAAGAAAATTAGCGGAGAAATATTGACGGCTGCTTCAATGAATGATTACAATGACTTCGGGCAACCGGAGAAGGTTACTCTTCAACCTTTTAGCAAAGGGTATCAGGTAAACGGCGGTAAGCTTACAGTGACTTTGCCGGCAAAGAGTATCGTTACCCTGTCGCTTCAGTAACACTAATTTGAAAATACAGCTCCACGGTCGATAATGGGATAGCGTTTCAGGTACTCCCGTGACTAAAGAAGGCGAGACAGTTTTTGCTGCCTCGCCTTCTGATTGTAGATCTTCACGTTCTAATGGTTCTTTAATAAGTATTCGTGAGGATTGGGCTTACTGAAGAGTTTTGAATATTATAAAAATCCGGCTGGAGTGTTTCCAAGCCGGATTTTTCTGGATAAAGGGTTATGTGCTTAAGATTTCGGAATTAGAGAGGAGTAGAAGGATAGAGTGCTTCCCACCAAGAAGGATCATCTTTTAGGTAGCGGGCGAACCATGCAAAGATAGTATCCTGCCATTTGATTCTTTTGTCATAATCCACAATATGATGATCCTGATCTTCTACAGCTACAAATGCAGTTGGACGTCCAAGAAGTTTCAGTGCAGTAAACATCTGAATGCTCTCGCCTACCGGCACATTATTGTCAGCGTCTCCGTGCAGGAATAGCAGAGGCGTGTGAATCTTGTCGGCATTATACAGAGGACTTTGCTTCACATAAAGATCCTGATGGCTCCATGGGTAGGAATTCGCCATAGAAACCTCACTATAGGAGTAGCCCCAGTATCCTTCACCCCAATAGCTGGTATGATCGCTGATGCCCGCATGTGAAATTGCGGCCGCGAAGAGGTCGGTAACAGTTTGCAAATATTGAGTCATGAAACCTCCGTAAGAAGCTCCTATACATCCTATTTTCTTATCGTCTACATAGGGATGTTCCTCACAGAATTTCTTTGTTCCCTCGATGATATCTTCTGCCACACCTTCTCCTGCAGTGTTGACATGACGCGAAGCGAATTCCTGACCGAAACCGGTAGCGCCGCTGGGCTCTATAACATAAACTACATATCCCTGTGCCGCATAGGCATTGTGGGGATAACGGCTTTCAAAATTACGGCTTGTCGGGCTACAACCTCCGTAATAGTTTACAATAAGAGGATACTTTTTATTGGGATCGAAATCCGGTGGAAGATAAAAACGTCCGCAAATAGTATCACCTTTTGAATTTACAAAATCCCATGCCTCACATTTGCCCAACTGAATATCTTCGAGCATTTCTGCCTTCGGTGTTTCCAAACGAGTAGATTTGAGGGTCTTGGCATCGAGAAGATAAAGAGATTTGGGTGAAGAAACACTTTCCCCGAACCATGCGATGTTACGACCGGAGGTAGGAACGCTGAAAGAAGCGAGTGCGTCTTCCGGAATGTCTATTTTTGTTATCTTGCCGTTTTCCGGATTGATGCGGAAAAGATTTTTACAATCACGGTCTTCGGCAGAGAGATATATCTGTCCGTCAGCCTTGCTCCATGCGAAGCTCTCTACAGAGGGATTGAAATTTTTTGTTATAGGAGAAATCTCACCTGTGGCAATATCCACTATGTAAAGTTGGTTGTCTGTCATGCTTGGGATGCGTCCTTCCGGCAGATTCATTCCTACGCCACCGAGAGACTCCGGGGTGCCGGAGATAAGTATCTTTTTACCGTCCGGGGAGAATTTTGCACTGCTGATGAATCCATCTCCCTTAACTATCGTGTCAGCCTTCATTGTGTTGAGATCAAGGCAATAAATAGCTGTTAGCGTAGTGGGACGTTTCTCAAGGCGGCTCTGGGATGTGGAGATAAGAAGTTTACCGGAATCGGAAGATACATCCTGCAGCCTTACATTTTTGTTACCGAAAGTTACGGGACTAATGACTCCGGATGCTATGTCCATCACTGAAAGACGTGCGCGTGAACGCCAGCCGGGCTGGCGGTCTTCGGGTTCCAGTATTTCATATACACCGCCTGTTTCCTTGCGTCCTTCATCATATGAGGTAAGTATGAGTGATTTCTCATCCGGAGTAATGACATAATATGCAAAGCCGTCCGGCAGGTCTGCCACTACCACTTCTTCATTACCGGTAGCCGCATCTACAGCTACGATTTCAGTTCCCTCTACAGTCGGGCGTTCGAAGAAATAGCGTGATCCGTTGGGCATCCAGCGCACATAGTCGCTGCGTTCTGCCACTGTCTTTCCGTCGGCAACAGATGATATTCGGGTCATGCGGGTGGATTTTCCTCCACGGCGCGTAGTGGAATATCCGGTCATCAGATATTTACCATCCGGAGAAAGAGTGGCATTGGTGAAGTTCTTACCGTGCAGTACATCCTCGAGGGTAAATCTCCTCTTTCCGTCTTCACGCAAGGTAAGACCGGCATCATTGTCGCTTTTAAGAGTTACTTTAAGTTCATTTTCCTCGTCTGCAGGATCCGATTGGTATCTCACCACTACTTTATGTGTGGCAGGTCGGAGGCTAATCTTATTACCATCCAATTTCTTACCATCCACATAGAGTGTATAGTTCTTTACACCCGACACCTCAATTTCGGGAGAGGCATAAGATCTGTTCTCAAAATCAAAAGCGGCAAGATGAATGGCGGGGGAAGTATATCCCGGTGCATTGCCACCATTGAGAGTAGTGGGATTCAGCCCTTTAAGTGAAATTTTAGCAGGTGCTACCCCAAGACTGGATGGATCCAGTTTCTTTCCTTTCACGTCTACTGAATCTACCATAAGAGGTGCATTCAGCGGAAAGGGTCCGTAATAATTGAATTTGTCTACCGGAAGAATGTCTGCCACGGCATTACCCGCAACGATCATCATCAGTCCGGCTGCGATAATATTTTTCATACGCTGAAAGGTTAGTTGAAAGTACAAATTTAGCCAAATTCTTTGGTATACACATTCCTTTTCTCCTGATTTTTTCTCTTCCTACCTTATGAGACGGGATCTAAGATATACGTTATCTATTACCTGTGAAGACTGTCGATGCTTCTTACTTGCAAATTTGGGAAATAAAGAAAAATTGGAATTATTTTATATAGGAGTTATAGATATATGAATTTTTTCCGTTATCAATAGAGAGATTTTAATCAAACCTCTGTAGTGAGCCATCGAGTTACGGTACACTCTGTTGACCGTCTTGACATTTTCTCTTCACTATCTTTTGAAATCCAATCAATGCGGATCAATATAAACCGGATTAATACTTCGAGCCATGATAAAATATAAGAATCTTGTATCTTCCAACGGTGGACGCGAGATTCATGCTATTCTTACTGTTGACCATCCCGGACTTCCCTTCAGCGATCAGCTGAAGGAGGTGGAGAATGAACTTTCGGTTTTGTTGCGCGATCAAGCCGCAAGAATGACTCCTGTTTTCATGAGATGGTTTCTCAGTGATGTAACCAATCAGGCTCAATATATTCCCAAAGTAGCAGATTGCGCGGTTTCTATAGTTGGACAGCCTCCACTTGATTACACAAAAGTTGCATTATGGATATGGTTGGTTGATGAAGCGGAGGTAATACCTTTTTCTAACGTTTGCTATTGTGTGAGACATGGTGCTTATAGCCATATATATGAAGGTAACCGGGGTTACCCGGATATAAATTCTCGTTCCGCTACTTACAATTTGCTTAAATCTACAGAGACAAATCTTAAGGCATACGGAGGTAGTTTAATTTCCAATTGTGTGCGTACGTGGCTTTTCGTGCAAAATATAGATGTCAATTATAAGGAGGTTGTTGCCGGACGGAATGCCCTTTTCAATGAATGTGGGCTGACACGGGACACCCGTTTTATTGCCAGCACAGGCATTGGTGGGCATCATAGGGACAGGAGTGTAATCGTACAGATGGATTCTTATTCTGTCTTAGGTCTTCAAGAGGGGCAGATGAGAATGGTCAATGCTCCGGATTTTCTTAATCCCACTTATGAATATGGAGTGGCTTTTGAACGCGCCACTTCCATTGATTATGGTGACCGCCGCCATCTTTTTGTTTCGGGAACAGCAAGTATCGACAATAAGGGAGAAGTTGTCTGGGAAGGTGATGTGCAGCGCCAGACAGGGAGAATGCTTACCAATGTTGAGGCTTTGCTTAAAGCTGCCGATTGCCGTTGGAATGATGTAGGACAGATGCTTGTCTATCTCAGAGATCCTGCCGATTCAATTGTTGTTGGAGAAATTTTTGCAAACCGCTTCCCTGAAACACCTTATGTCATTCTTTGGGCGCCGGTTTGTCGGCCGGCTTGGCTCGTGGAAATGGAATGTATAGCCATGAAGCCTATCATAACCGATTTTTCTGTATTCTGAGAAACTGAAGGATGGGTAGTAATCTTATTCTAAGAATTATACTGAGGTCGGCGAATATTGTATATTTTACAGTAGTTATTTCACTTGCCGTTGCCACATTCCTATCTCCCCGTCTATACGGATCAGTATGGTTTTTCATCATTTGGATACTATTTGCACTGATTGTTATTGCGGCTATGGTATCTACCCGCATGTGGAGAAGAGTGGATTCATTTCTTATCCACCTGTCCCTTCTTGCGATGCTTGGAGGAGGATTGTTGACATGGTTATTTAAAGAAAATGGGTTGGTAAGACTCACACCCGGCGAGGAGGTTTCAGCGTTTATCTCAGAAGAGGGAGAAACTTTACCACTCCCCTCCCCTATAACTCTCGAGAAGTTTGAAACCGTCTATTATCCCGGCGGAGAAATTCCCAGAGACTATTTTTCATACATTATCGCTAAAGACGAAAAGCGGGTCATATCCATGAACCGTATCCTTGATCTTTCAGGCTATCGGCTTTCACAAGTGTCGTATGATGAAAACGGAGCGTCAATATTGGGAGTCAGCTTTGATCCATACGGTCGTTTTCTTTCTTATGCCGGATATATTCTTTTTTTAATTGGGGGACTATGGTTGCTTCTTACTCCGAATGGACGGTTCAGAAAGCTTTTGCGAAGTTTTGCCATAATTGGTGTCATTATAAGTTGTAATCTATCCGCATTTTGTAAGGAACAGCATACGGAAACTAATTTTGAAATAAACTGTATATCCCGTTGTAAAGCTGATAGTGTTATGACTGAACAAGTAGTGTATGGAGGAAGAGTGGTTACCTTTAATACTCTGGCAAGGGATATTATCACCAAGGTGTATGGCAAGCCTGAATTTGGTGATCTTTCTCCCGAACAAGTGCTGTTATCTTTTGTTCAATTCCCTGAATTCTGGAAGGCCCAATCCATTATCTTTATAAAGAATGAATCCATTTTAAAAGCTTTAGGGCTGCCATGTCATTATGCTTCTCTGAATGATCTGTTTGATGAAGAAGGTAACTACCGTGTATCAAAACTCTACTCCAATCTGGGAGGAAGACACTCTCGATCCATTGAGGAGCTTGATGAAAGGGCAGGGATAATTCTTGCTCTATTGGCAGGAAAGTTAATCATTCCGGCTCAAGGAGAACCCTTAGCTGCATGGCGCGTGCGTCTTGAACTGTTTTATAATTCTTTCCCTGCCACAACTCTGATTTTTATTTTCCTCTTTCTTGCGTTCTTAATTTCTGCTATAGGTTTAATTGTTAAAGGGAGGGAGAAATACATGTGTATTGCTTCCATTTGCCTTATATGGTGCGCACTGATAATTTCAGGGATTAATTTTATTATTCTGTGGGTTTTATCTGAGCATTGTCCGATATCTAATATATTCGAAACACTTCAGTTTGCTGTTCTTGTTTTTGAGATTGTCATTCTTTTTATGATCCGGCATGATCGTTTGCTTTTCACGTTAACGGCACTGGCAGGAGCTTCTCTCGCACTGGTGGCGCATCTCACTGCAATGAATCCTGTGGTGACACCCCTAATGCCTGTACTACACTCTCCCTGGCTCTCTTTACATGTTTCGTCGGTAATGACAGCTTATGTACTGCTTGGCTTTACCTTTATTGTTTCTGTAGCCTATTTTATCAGAGGTGAACAAGACGGAAAGTTGTACAAACTTTCACTCCTGTTCCTTTACCCCGGAGTGTGGTTGCTGGGAGGGGGTATATTTTCAGGGGCAATATGGGCTGAGATAAGTTGGGGTGACTATTGGAGCTGGGATCCAAAAGAAACATGGGCACTTATAACCCTCCTTGTATACGCTTTTCCTCTTCATAGATTATTTTTGAAGATACCTTGTCATATA
>CAZXHO010000121.1:0-6944 GCA_964640365.1 uncultured Sangeribacter sp.
ATAAGCAGGGCCAAGGAGGTTACATTAATATATGATGCTCGTTCCGGAGGAGGACTACAAAGTGGAGATGTTTCACGCTATATTCTCCAACTGAGACATCTATTTGCTTCCGCTTCTATGGAGGAACAAAAGTGGAAATTTATTCTTTCCGGTAAGGATGAATATGATCCGTCTGTGGAAAAGACAGAAGAGATAAGAAAAAGACTGGAGGATTATTTACATAGTGGACCGGGAGCAAAAAATTTCTCCGCGTCAGCTCTAAATGCTTATCGTGAATGTCAGGTGAGATTTTTTTATCAACAAGTGCTTGGAATAAATACTGAAGCGGAACCATCTGATTTTATAGATGCGATTGGTGTCGGCAATATTCTTCATGCTCTGATGGAACATTTGTATCTACCGGAAGAAATGAGAAAAAAGTATCTCGATATTCCGGTAATGATACAAAAAGAAACAATAGATGCATTGTTATCCGATAGGGAAAATTTAAAAAGATTAACCACACGTCTAATCAACCAACTTCATTATAATTTGCCTAAAGAGAAACTTGACACTCCATTAAGCGGCGCATCGGAAATTGTGGGGCGTCAGATATTGGAACAAGCTGTAAGGGTGATGAGAAGAGATAAGGAACTGGCTCCATTCAAAATTTATGGTTGTGAAATAAAGAAGACATTACGAATACCTTTAAAATCCGGAAGAACAGTCAATTTCAAATTTGCCATTGACCGGCTTGACGAAATAACGGTAAATGGGAAACCTCAATTGAGAATAGTAGACTATAAAACTGGTAAGATAAAGCTGGAAGCACAGTCGATGGATGAAGTTTTCAATGGTGATTACCGTTCAAGTCAGGTTTTTCAGCTATTGACTTATGCCTGGCTGTTGTGTAAGATGACGGGAAAAAGTGAAGATGTAAGGATGGAAATCTACGATGTGCCCAAGATATGGCGTAAAGAGGAGAATCTACCTAAAATTGAAAATATACCCATTACTTCGTTTCAGGAATGTGAGGAAGAGTTTTCTTCCGGAATGGAAACTATGATAAATAGTGTTTTTGATGGCGACTTCTTCGATGCTATTGAAAATGAAGAGGAGTGTTCTCTATGCAGATTAAGAATGCTTTGCAGAAGATGAATGTCAAAAGATATGAACCATGAGGCTGTCTGGATGTTATTTTAGTATGTGGTGAGACTTCAGTGTGGAGGTTTCGCCTAATGTCCATTCATATTGTATAAAAAGATGGAAAGAATAGTTATTATAGGTGGCGGTTTCGCCGGACTAAATCTCATCAAGCATCTTGATAAAGATAAATTTGAAGTATTGCTTGTGGATCGAGACAATTATCATTGTTTCCCTCCACTCTTTTATCAGATAGCATCTTCGGGACTTGCTTCCGCTAACATATGTTTCCCGTTCAGAAGGGAATTTAAGAAGTATAAAAACGTATCATATCATATGGGTCACGTGAAAAATATAGATCTTGATTCAAAGACCGTGACTACAAGTTATGAGACGTTGACATATGACAAATTGGTAATAGCTGCCGGTTCTGCAAACAATTATTTTGGAATGCCGGAACTTGGTGAAACTACTTTCGGGATAAAAACCGTTGCACAAGCCGCACATACAAGAGATGAGATCCTTGACAGACTTGAGAGAGGATCTATGTGTGAGGATCCGGAGAAACGAAAGGAGCTTATGAGTTTTCTTGTAGTGGGCGGAGGTCCGGCTGGAGTAGAAATTGCCGGTGCTTTAGGGGAGATGAAGAAATATGTACTTCCAAAGGAGTATCCCGGAATAAATCCTGAAGAGGTTAGGATTACTCTTGTTGAAGGTACCGGGAAACTACTTGGTGCCATGAGTCCCAAATCTTCGGAAAGAGCACTGCAATATTTGAAAGATCTCATGGTTGACGTTCGTCTCAATACCCTTATGAAGGAATATAAGGATAAAGAAGCAACATTTATGGACGGCACCAAAGAATATTGGGAAACCGTGATTTGGACAGCAGGAGTAAAGGGTGAGCCAATGCCCGGGCTACCTGAAGAATATATGGTTAAAGGTGGTAGGATCAAGGTTGACTTATTTAACCGTTTAATTGGTCGTGAGGATGTTATGGCATTAGGAGATATAGCATGCATGATTAGCGATGAATATCCCAAAGGTCACCCTCAAATGGCACAACCGGCAATCCAACAGGCAAAAAATCTTGCAAAGAATCTGAACGAAGGTAACTTCACTCATGAGTTTAAATACCAAGACAAGGGTTCTATGGCAACGGTAGGAAAGAATAGGGCAGTAGCTGACATAAAGGGTCAGTCGATCGGCGGTTTCTCAGCATGGTTCGTATGGATGGCAATTCACCTTCTTTCTCTTTTGGGGATGAGAAACAAAATAACCGTTCTTCTAAATTGGACCTGGAATTATTTTACCAATTCATCCACTTTAAGATTAAGGCTACTTCCTTCTAAGTATCCTCTCAGAAGACATTGGGGAGATTAAGGATTGAGAAAAGGTTTATAAGGCGCATAAGAATATTATTTGTTAATTTTGCATGTTTAATACATTCTCTGTAAGGGGATGAAAAATAAAATTAAGTCATGAAAATATTAAAAAATACGATCATACCTACCCTGTTACTGGCAGTGGGACTTCCACTGGGTTCATGTAGTGTGATTAAATCGAAAGTAAAATCCGGAACAGAAGCTCAAGATGTGAAAAAAGAAGCTGTCTTACCTACTGATCGGGAAAAAATAGTACAACCTGTTTCTGCAGTTTATACTTCAGAAGATCTTGCAAAGGGAATTGTTAAAGGAGATTGGGCTATAGAAACAGTCAATAGCAAACCTGCAGTAGGAGAAACAGCGCCATATTTGAAATTTGTCCCCAATGAGAAGAGGGTGTACGGAAATAACGGATGCAATATCATTAATGCATCATATGAGTATAATCCCTCCGACTCAACCCTTTCATTTGGAAATATCGCCTCTACTATGATGGCTTGCGGAATGGAAGGTATAACTGATTACGAGATTAATGCAGCTCTTGATGCAACTCGTTTTTATACATGGAGACTAAATGGAGATGATTATTATCTCACTCTTTATGATGCTGACCATGCTCCTGTTATGGAACTTATGCACCAGAATTTCCAATTCCTTAACGGCACATGGGCTGTAAGGGAGATTTCCGGACAAAGCGTGGACGTCCCCGACATGAAATTGGTTATAGATGTGGATGAAGGTAAACTTCACGGAAATACCGGATGCAATATTATCAACGGATCGCTTGAAACCGATATGGATTCTGCTAATTCAATTTCTTTTCAGGCAATAGGAATGACAAGAATGGCATGTCCGGATCCAAACTATGAAACTCAATTAGTAGTGGCGCTTGAAGAGGCAATGAAAGCTAAGCCTTTGAAAGAAGGAAAGGTAGCTCTTCTTAACAGTGAAAATAAAACTGTATTGCTCCTCGAAAGGACTTCAGATAAATAAAGATATGGCAAAAGCTGAAGAAAGAATAGATAAGTGGCTATGGTGTATGAGGGTGTTTAAAACCCGCACCATAGCCACTGACGCGTGTAAAAAAGGACGTGTCACTATTGGAGGTGTTCCTGTAAAACCTTCAAGAATGATTAAGCCGGGTGATGTTGTGGATGTTAAAAAACCACCCATAACCTATACCTTCAAAGTGCTTCAGATTCCTCCGAACAGACTCGGAGCAAAATTAGTTCCTGAATATCTCGAAAATCTCACACCTGCTTCTCAGTATGAATTACTCGAGATGACTAAAATCTCAGGATTTGTGGATAGACAGAAAGGTTTGGGTAGACCTACAAAACGTGATAGCAGGGAATTGTCACGCTTTAAAGAGGAGAGTTATGCAGATTCTTTCTATCTTGACTGGGAGGACGATGATGCGGATGATTGAAAAACTGAAATCTCTGATATTAGGCAGAGATATAATTTCAGGAACTGAAAGTCAAATTGAAACAATGAAAAAGTATCTTATTCTTTGTCTTGGAAATATGGGGCGAGAATATGAGGGAACTCGTCATAATGCAGGATTTATGGTAGGTGACACAATTGCCGAAGAAGCGGGCGTGCCATTCAAATCGTGCAGATATGGCGATATGGCAATCGTCAAAGTGAAGAACTGTGAATTGATGTTGCTCAAACCCTCAACATTCATGAATCTGAGTGGAGTGGCAGCACGTTTCTGGATGAATAAAGAGAAACTTCCGTTGGAAAATCTTCTCGTTATAGTAGATGATCTCTCATTGCCTTTCGGGGCAATTAGAATTCGCGAACGAGGTTCGGATGCAGGACACAATGGTTTGAAAAATATTGCGGAACAATTGGGGACACAGAATTATGCAAGATTGAAATTCGGCGTAGGTAATAATTTTCCGAAGGGTGGTCAGGTTGATTTTGTGCTTGGCACTTTCCCTCCCGAGGAACAGAAGGTATTACCGGAAAAGCTTAAAAAAGCTGCGGACGCTGTCAAGGCATTCTGTCTAAGTGGGGCTGCATTTGCAATGAATCATTATAATAAATGATTTGGCGCAAGTAAATTTATCTTGTTTTTATTCATCAAAAACTTACCATCATGAAAAAATTTACATTTTTAGTGCTTGCTGTAATATGTCTTTTATGTAAAGCTCAGACATCTCCTGTAGAGATAAAGCTCTGGGAAAACGGATGTGACATAAAGAACGGCCTCGAATTAAGTAAAGAGGGTGAAAATCCCGGGTTCATCACTTCGGTTTCAGATCCTGTATTATATGTTTATCCTGCTTCCAAACCAAATGGGACTGCAGTACTTATGTGTCCGGGAGGTGCATATATTGGACTGGCGATGAATCATGAAGGTAAAGATATGGCAGATTGGTTTAACTCTATGGGCATAACTTATGCAGTATTGAAATATAGAATGCCTAATGGAAACTCTATTGTACCTCTCACTGATGGTGAAAAGGCAATGAAAATATTACGTGATCGTGCAAAGGAATGGGGTATAGATAAAAATTCTATCGGTATAATGGGAGCTTCAGCCGGTGGTCATTTTGCTTCTACAATTGCTACACATTATTCATCGAAGGATACACGACCGGATTTTCAGATATTGTTTTATCCTGTGATAACAATGGAAAAGGGTGTCACCCATGAGGGTTCGAGTATCAACTTATTAGGGCAAAATCCCTCAGAAGATCTTGTTAATAAATTCAGCAATGAACTTCAGGTCACTTCTGATACACCAAAGGCTTTTATTATGGTCTCGAGCGATGATGATGTCGTTCCTGTTGAAAATAGTATAAGATATTATAATTCACTCGTTAAAAATGGAGTTCCGGTCACTTTGCACGCTTATCCTTCGGGTGGACATGGCTGGGGTTTCCGAGATGCCTTCCCATATAAAAGTGCTTGGACAGCAGAATTAGAACGTTGGCTTAATCTGGAAGTTATCGGAAACAACAAATAAAAATCTGTAGTTTTATGTGTTTTATTTTCAATCGGGGAAGTAGATAAAAAAGGACTTTTATATCATATTTTTTATACAATAGATAACTAAGGAGCTACAAGCCCTCTGATTAATGTTAATGGATAATTAAAAAGTTTCTGGAGCAACGCTTCAGAAACTTTTTAATAAGGTATTGATATCTTCAGGTTTGGTTGACCAGTCTGTAACGAAACGAACAGCTGTTTCTGTTTCTCCTTTTGGTCCCCATAATTCAAAGGAGGCTGTTTCCTTCAATCTATCAATATCTTCGTTTGCTAAAATAAAAAATTGTTGATTGGACGGAGAATCTTTATATAGTCTGATGCCTTTCTTCAAGAATCCTTTTTTCAGTCGCATTGCCATATCAACGGCGTGTTGTCCAATTCTTTCATATAGACCGTTTTCGAATAAAGCCTTAAATTGCACACCCAGCAATCTACCCTTTGCCAAGGTAGCTCCATGACTTTTTATGAGAGAAACAAATCTTGGCAACAATTCCGGACGGCGTGTGACAACAGCTTCTCCAAATAAAGCTCCACATTTTGTGCCACCTATATAAAAAATGTCACATAAGGAAGCAATGTCTTTAATATTCATATCCACTCCCTCTGCAGCGAGCCCGTAAGCAAGGCGTGCACCATCTGTATAGAGAGGAATGTTATAATCATCGCACACCTTTCGTATATCTTGAAGCTCTTTCTTAGTATAGATGGTGCCAAGCTCAGTTGGAAAAGAAACATATACCATTGCCGGCCGAACCATATACACATTCGTGTCATCATTATAAAAATTTTCGAGACACTTTCTAATATCTTCTGCGGCGAGCTTCCCATCATGACTCGGAAGGGCTATAACCTTATGCCCGGTTGCTTCTATGGCACCGGCTTCGTGGACATTAATATGGGCTGTTTCAGCAGCGATTACACCGTCATTATGTCCAATAAGCCTATCTATCACCACAGCATTGGTCTGTGTCCCTCCTTCGAGGAAATAGACTTCACCATCCTTTATCCCACAGATATCAAGAATAAGATCTTTTGCCTCTTTACAGAATTCGTCACATCCGTAACCAACGGTATGAAGAGAATTGGTCTCGATTAGCTTATCCAAAACTTCCGGATGAGCGCCGACCATATAATCATTATTGAAATAAATCATCTTTTCAAATTTTCCGCAAAGTTAATATTTTTCTATGAGTATCGGTGTTTTTACATATTGAAATCATTTGTCATTTATTTTATCATTATTTAAATTATTTGCTCATTAAACATTATTATGTCACACTGTTCACATCTAATATAAGGGACACTGTTAGATAGAAAAAATATTAAATAGATTGAAACAATATTATTTAGCGATTTAAATAGTAAATCAATATTTAGAAATTGCATAAGTTGGGAATTTTTAGTAACTTTGCATCGCTTTTGAGCAAAAACGTG
>CAZXHO010000122.1:0-2293 GCA_964640365.1 uncultured Sangeribacter sp.
TGCAAGGGTGATATTGGTAGCGGATATCGACCGTGGAGGTGTTTTTGCCAGTGTATATGGTTCGATAATGCTTCAGTCGCCAGAAGATCGGAAGAGAATAAAAGGCATCATCATGAATAAGTTTCGGGGAGATTTAAGGCTCTTTGACGAAGGGAAACAAATCATGGAGAAGATATGTGGCGTTCCGGTCTTAGGAATTGTACCGATGGCTCCACATATTCATATAGATGAAGAAGACTCTGTATCATTAGGAAAAAAGGAATGTAAGCTATCAAAGAATAAAATAAATGTCGCTGTAGTTTTACTTAATCATATTTCTAATTTCACAGATTTCAATGTTCTTGAACGATACCCGGTGGTAAATCTTTTTTACGCAACACATCCGGAAGATCTTTTGTCAGCAGATATCGTGATTCTTCCGGGGAGTAAAAATACAATTGAAGATTTACTTGAAATCAGAAAGAACGGTATGGCAAAAGCAATATGTGAAGCAAGAATAAAGGGCAAGACTATTATAGGAATATGTGGAGGATTTCAGATTATGGGTGAAAGTATTACTGATCCCTACGGTGTGGAAAGTGCAATAAAAAGTTTACCGGGACTTGGATTACTTCCCATAAAAACAGAAATGTCAAGTACTAAAACTACTCTACAGGCGAAATTCAATTTCATGGATGATAAAAGAAAATGTACAGGCTATGAGATACATATGGGAAAGACATCTGTTAATTTTCCTTTTCTAACATTAGAGGACGGTTCTCTTGAAGGTTGTATGGTTGACTCCAAATGTTTTGGTAGTTATATGCATGGAATATTAGATAATCAACCTGTAATTGATTTCATTCTGAATCCATACAGGAAAGATGAAGAAAAGGTTACCTTGGATCTTGAAAAGTTTAAAAACGAACAATATGATCTTCTAGCAGAATGGTTACGTAAGCATATTGATATAGGACAAATATATAATATTTTAGGGAACAATGATTGACGGACACGGAGATGATATATTTCGCTTTGGCGATAAAATAAAGATAAATTTCAGTACTAATATTCCTCAAAAGGTAGATCACTCGGGATTGTTAAATCATCTTGCTATCGCTGGAGCTATATTCAAAAATTATCCTGAACCTGAACCATTGAGTGTTGAAAAGAAACTTTCAGAAATGAATGATATAGAGGCAGAAAATATTATTGTGACTAATGGAGCCACAGAAGCAATTTATCTCTTATCGCATGCTTATCAAGGAAGTGAAACAGCTATATTAGTACCCACCTTCAGAGAATATCAGGACGCATGTAAGGTCTACAAGCACACAATTCAATTTATTGCTTCTCTTAATGATATTGAGAGTGGTAAAGATATGATCTGGCTATGTAATCCTAATAATCCTACAGGACAAGTATATGAAAAAAATAAACTACTCTCAATTATTGACAATAACCCGAATACATTATTTGTGGTTGATCAAGCCTACGCTCTTTTCTCTGTAAAAGATGTTTTGTCTGTCACAGATATAAAAGTAAGGAACAATTTGGTTGTTCTAAATTCTCTGACCAAGCAGTTTGTGGTGCCCGGCTTACGTATTGGTTATGCTATTGGTCCGGTTACTGTTTTAAAACGGTTACGCTCACTTCGCATGCCTTGGTCGGTTAATTCTATTGCAATTGAATCAGCTCTTTATCTCTTGAATCATTCTTCACAATATATGTTTGATGCTACAAAAATCAATACTGAGGCTAAGAACTTAGGGGATAAGATAGTGAAATTGGGAATAGAAGTAATGTCAACCGATTGCAACTTCATACTTGCAAAGCTACCATCTAATACGGCTAAAGAACTTAAGGTATGGTTAATTGAAAATTATGGAATTCTGATCAGGGATGCCTCTAATTTTGAAGGACTCACTCCGCGTCATTTTCGGGTTGCTGCTCAAAGTTCTGAAGAAAATATTATTCTCATTAATGCTCTGAAAGAATGGACCTCTTTATATCTTTAGCCCCAGTGCTTTTAGCGTGGTTTCTTGATTTGCTATTTGGAGACCCCCTTTGGCTTTCTCATCCCGTTATTTGGTTTGGCAAAGCAATAAGTTTCTGTGAACGTCGGTTTAACAAAGGTAAATGGCGCAGTATTAAAGGAGGAATCAGTGCAATATTTCTTATTTCTCTGACCTATTATTTAACATGGCAATTACTTCAGGTTGTTTCCCCTTTTCCATGGTTGGACTTTGCTTTACAGACATTATTGATTTTTTATTGTCTTGCCGGTACTACTTTAATTCGAGAGGTGAGAATG
>CAZXHO010000122.1:2303-5845 GCA_964640365.1 uncultured Sangeribacter sp.
AAGCGGTAGAAAATTCATTGGAAAAAGGAAGGATTCAGGTAGGTAGGATTGTAGGTCGAGATACCTTCAATTTATCTGCTCAAGAAATTCGCACCGCAGGTCTTGAGACTCTTGCCGAAAATCTCAGTGATGGAGTAGTAGCTCCATTGTTTTGGTATACGCTGCTCGGATTACCGGGAATGATAGCGTATAAAATGGTAAACACACTTGACTCTATGATTGCCTACAAGAACGAACGCTACCGCCAATTTGGACTTATAGCAGCCCGCATTGATGATTTTGCAAATTACATTCCTGCAAGATTAACGGCATTGTTAATGTTAATTGTCTCGGGTAATTTGATGCAATTTGAATTTGTAAAACATTACGGACCTAAGCACGCAAGCCCCAACAGCGGTTATCCGGAGGCAGCGTTAGCCTGCATATTGAAGTGCAGATTTGGAGGCTCTCACAATTATTTCGGAGAAAAAGTATATAAACCATACATTGGAGAGTTTGAACGCGATTTTAGTGTTTGTGATTTGAATAAAGCAATAGTTATCAATCGGAAGGTGGAGGCATTTTCCGTAATATTAGTAATAATATTCAGATTTTTATTTCTACTATTGAGCCATATGGAGGTATAGCGCTATACAATTCTGAATAAGATTTGCCCGCTAACGCTACAAGGGCATTTATCAGTATGCCACCATGTGTAAAAATACCAATGGTTTCTTCTGAATAAATTTTCTTAATATCATTTATAAAATCCATAAAGCGAAATTTCTGTTCGATCACTGATTCACCACCGGGAGGAGTTACATTTATATAGTCATCAAACCACTCTTGTAATCTTGGATCGGTTATTTCATTATAGGGTTTCATTTCCCATTCTCCAAAATTCATTTCAATGAGTCTTGAGTCGATGATTGGATTGTTATATCCACAAAAACGTGCGAGCTTCAAGCATCTTGAAAGAGGACTACTGAATATCCGATCAAATGAATATTTCTGTAGACCGTCTTTAACTGCAGCTGCTTCTTTCGGGAAACTATCAGCAAGCGCTACATCCGATTGTCCATAACAAACTCCATGAGGAACTGCTACAGAAGTATGACGTATCAAAATAAGTTGCATAAGCCTAATATTGATATGATCCCAAAAATCATAGAGTCTTCACAAATTATATAAGTTGCTCCACAACAATCCCCTGTATACCCTCCTATGCGATGTTTCATTAAAAAAAACAATGCCAAAAATGTAATGACAGGGAAAGTAACGCTAAGCAGTAAAATCGGTTCGGAAATACCCAGAGGGATTAGAGGAATTGCTCCAAAACTCACATTGAGTAAGATTTGCATGGATGACATGCGAGAATAATAAATCTTATTTTTTGCCCCTTCAGGTCTGGCATAGGGCAATAAATTAGTAAGTTGTGAAGCACAAAATTTAGCGAAAGGATCGGCCGCAAGTATAGCTATGGATGCCAATAGAGGAGAAAGAGAGGATAATAAACCAATTAACAGAATAAAGTGACAAATTAATCCGATAACTCCATATGTACCTATATGAGAATCTTTCATTATTAACAATACACTCTCTTTTTCATGTCCTCCTCCGAAACCATCACAAAAATCGGCAAGTCCATCCTCATGTAAAGCTCCGGTCAAAAGTAATTTGAAAATTACAGCAGACGTTACTGCCGGCATCATGGGTAACACCATCGCAAGCGAATAAAGTATAAGAGCTGTTGTACTTCCCGTCAACAATCCGGTCAATGGCCAGAATACCACCGTAGTCGAATAATACTTCTCCTGTATATTTAGGACTTTCCATAAAGGAAGCCTTGTAAATAAAATGAATGCAGCTGCAACTCGTTTCATCAAAAATATTTGGTTACATTTACTGATTGAAAACTATCCATATTATTTATCATTCTTACTGCTGATTCGAGGATGGGATAAGCACAAACTGCACCTGAACCCTCGCCAAGGCGCAGATCGAGATGCAATATTGCTTTGACTCCCATTGCTTCAAGCATAAGTTTATGACCGGATTCATCTCCTTGATGACCGAATATAGCATATTCCAAAACCTCAGGATGAATTTGAGAAGCTGCAAGAATGACGCTTGTCATTATGAAGCCATCTACGATAATCAACATTCCAAGTTCAGAAGCCTGAAGCATCCCTCCAAGTGCCATAACCATCTCGTAACCTCCAAACCAGGCTATTTTTGATTCAACACTGTCGGCTCCATTGTAATTGGAAACTGCTTTAGACAACACCTCATATTTATGTCTCATACCCTCATTGTCAAGTCCTGCTCCGGCACCAATACACTTTATCAAGTCTATCCCGGTGAATAAGTGCATCCAAACTGCAGAAGGTGAAGTATTACCACTGCCCATCTCTCCGAAACTTATTACATTGCAACCCTCAGAATGAATCTTACGGACTATTTCTGCCCCTCTCTCAATACATTGATCAAGTTCTTCTGCGGTCATTGCGGATTCATGAAGAAAATTTCGAGTGCCTTTTCGCACTTTCAAGTCAATGATACCACGACCCATTGGAATATCATAATCCACACCTGCATCAACAAGCACAAGTTTAAAACCATGTTGTTCGCAAAGGAAATTAATGCCCGCTCCTCCCTTAGAAAAATGGCTTAATTGCTGCCAAGTTACTTCCTTAGGCGATACACTTACTCCTTCTTCAAGTATTCCATGGTCCGCTGCAAACAATACATTGTGAGGGTTGAGAAGGTTCGGAGTCACAGTATGCTGAATCAAACTTATTTGCAAAGCCAATTCCTCCAGCCTTCCCAAAGACCCTTTAGGTTTAGTAAGATTATCAATTTTGTTTTTTATATCACCTTCTATCGAACGGTCGAGCGCCTTAATTTGAAACTTTTTCATTATCTTTATCCTTTTATTTTCATTGGTATTCCGGAGACAATTAGATAAACTTCATCAGCTAAGGAAGCCACGTATTGATTAAGTTCCCCTTGCATATCTGCAAATTTTCGTTGCATATTATTTGCACTTACACCTCCCAATCCAACTTCGTTGGTTACCAGGATGAGAGTGACATCTTTGGAAAACAATTTAACAAGTTCTTCCTTTAAAGACTTGACCGCGCTTTGGATATCTTCATTTTTCTCAAAAAACCAGTTTGTAGCCCAAAGAGTTAGACAATCAATCAGAATTACCTCTTTTTCTTGGATAGGAATATCTTTGATATATAAAGGAGCTTCGATGTTTCTCCAGTTTTCCTTTCGTCTCTCTTTATGTTTGGCAACCCGAACCTGCATCTCCTTGTCAGTCACCATAGCAGTGGCAAGATAAGTGGGGTGAGAGGAAAGTTGCTTCGCCAAATTTTCAGCGAATACACTTTTTCCGCTCCGTTGTCCACCAGTCACCATTATAATCTTTGCTTTTATTTTTTCTTCTTGCATAACCGTTTAATCCAAAGATAATAACCTGTAATTGGCAATGTGGCTCCTATAATCACACAGATGAGATATAATATACGGGATAGCTAACCGAACCATGAACCTAC
>CAZXHO010000122.1:5855-6924 GCA_964640365.1 uncultured Sangeribacter sp.
GGAAAGAGCATCAAAGCAATACGTATTAATTGCTTGTTGATTCCCAATACCGGTCAATACTATATCAATCTCACCTTGATAAATTCTGATTTCTTTATCATCGTTGTCTGGAACGATGGATTGATAAGCGGTCTCCCATGCGCTAAAATTTTGTGCAGGTAGCTTATGAACTGAAGATTTTGCCACCTCACTCCCAAATGTTGAATATAGAGCTGTTTTATACCACTGGAAAGACCATGTGAGTCCTGTAAGAATACATATCAATAATACAAATGAACTGCAAAAGCCAAATACACAATGAACGTCATACCAAAATCTAAACGTTCCACGATTAACAGAAATTTTAAATTTATCTTGCCAGCTTCCTTTTTTGCCAAACCAAATTATAATTCCGCTAAGTATAATAAAAAATAATCCTATAGTAGAGATTCCAATTATTATCTTACCCGTTTGGGCGCCATACGCACCTTCCGCTTTAGATTTTCCAAACAGACGCCGATGTGCTGAACCGGCAAGTTTAAATATCTCTGCTCTTTCATATTTACCAATTACTTCGCCGGTATATTGATTCATCCACATGGCTGCCATGGCAGGTTTTGCAAGCATGACTTTATAGGCATGTTCTGTGTCTGGATAAATAGTTATACCTACAATTTTATTCTTTCCATCAAGATATTTTTCCGCTGATCCCAATATTGAATCTAACGTGACCGGTGGCCTTCCCTCACTATTCACTTCTGCCTGACCAATGTGACCAAAATCCCGTTCAAAGAGAAGAATACCGCCGGAAATACACATTAAAACGATTATCAATCCTAATGGGACTGACAGCCAAAGATGTAATTGCTTAAAAAAATGTCTTACCATAACTAATTATTTTTTTCCAGAAATAATCTCGTCAAATTGCAAATAGGCAGGTTTCCTGACTTAGTCCTTATCGAGCCGGCCTTCCCTCCGTTTGGAAGTGACCATTAAATTGGCTGATTATAACAGACATTACAGTAGCTGGAACTGTCCCGGTTTTTCACCGGATTCCCTCTCATCGCCCATGATTCGGCGATTCACCTAT
>CAZXHO010000123.1:0-6911 GCA_964640365.1 uncultured Sangeribacter sp.
TTCAACTTTCAATGCCTATATTCGACGGTCTTGTAAATATCAATAATCTTAAAGCTGCACGTGTCGCACGTGAGAAGATCAAACAGACGGCTCAGATTGATCAGGATGCTGTCTCAATGGAGGTAATCAAAGCCTTTTATCAAGTCTCCTATTGTAAATCAATGGTGTCACAGATGGAAGAACAGCTCAATCGAGATCAGAATGATCTCAAAGCTACCGAACGTGGAGAGGAATTGGGTACTAAGAGCGGTGCTGATGTTGCTGAACTTAAGGCATTGGTGGCGGCTGATGAGTTTGAACTTTTAAATCAACAGAATCTTCTCGCTAAAGCTTATCTTAATTTAAGGTCATTGATGGGCATGGAATTATCGGAAGAACCGTTAGAACTCGAAGAAACTGATATTGAGGAGTCTTCAGGAATTTTCCGTAAACATCCAAAAATAGCAGAAGCTGAACTGGCTGTAAAAGAAAGTGAATATGATCTTAAAGCAGCTAAAGGGGGTTACTCGCCAGCAATTTCACTCAGCGGAGGTATTTCCACTTCTTACTACAAAATGATTAACACTAACACTGTTTATCCTTCCTTCAAGAATCAGTTTCATGATAATATGGGAGAATATATCGGTTTATCTTTCTCATTTCCACTTTTTAACGGACTCTCTACTTCCAATAGAGTGAAAATGGCTTCGGTTTTGCTGAAAGAGAAAGAAATAAACCTTGAACAAACTATCTATGAACTTGAAAAGGAGACTAAAGAAGCAGAGCTTGATTATTCGTCGTCAGAAGATGAATTGAGAGCAGCTCAGCGCAGATATGAAGCTGAAGATGTAGCTTTTAAGGCAACCAGAAGAAAATATGAACTTGGACAAGCTTCTGCAATCGATCTCTACACCTCCATAAGTAAACTGGCGGCTGCAAAAGCAGGTGTGGAAGGCAAAAGGATCCAAAAGATTATTAATTATATAACCCTTAGATATTGCAGGGGAGAGAAACTGATAAAAGAATAAAAATTATGGATACGGAAATAAAAATAAAAAATCCGAGGCTTAAAAAATACGGATGGTGGGTATTGGTGGGAGTAATTATTATTTCTTTGGTTATTTGGGGCGTGATTCGTTCCGGTCATAAAACATACCGTACTGATTCTGCCGGATTACTTATCGGAGAAGTTACTGAAGGTACTTTCAATGACTTTATTAGAATCAATGGAAAAGTTGAAACAGGTGTCATAGTTCAGATTTCAGCGCTTGAGACCGGTATTGTGGAAAAGAAATGGGTAGAAGAAGGCGCCATGCTACAACCCGGAGATATAGTTCTCACATTACATAATCCTAATCTGCAGCAACAGATATTGGATTCAGAATCGCAATTGGCTGAAAAACAGAATATGTTGCGTGATACAGAGCTCGCCATGGAAAAAGACCGCCTTCAAGTAAGACAAGATCTTTTGACTTCTAAAACGCAATTAAATCAAAAGCGTAGGCTTTATGAACAGCAGAAAACTTTATATAATGAAAATTTAATTTCAAAGGAGGAGTATCTCAAGGCAAGTGAAGATTACGAGCTTGCTATTGAAAATCATAAATTACTTGAAGACAGATTACGACAAGATTCATTATACCGGACAGTACAAATTGCCCAAATGCAAGAAAGTCTTAACAATATGCAGCAGAACTTCGCCATTGTTCGCCAGAGAGCCGACAATCTTAATATTCGGGCTTCTCACGCAGGACAATTGGGTAATCTATCCGCTGAGCTGGGGCAGAATATAGTTGCCGGACAACAGGTTGGGCAGATCAATATTCTTGATAATTATAAAATAGTCGTAAATATCGATGAACATTATATTGATCGTATATCAGCAGGGCTGGAAGGTAAATCTCAAAGACAAAACATGAAATTTGATGTAGTTGTGAAAAAGGTTTATCCGGAAGTTATTACAGGTCAATTCCGTGCAGACCTTTCTATTGAAGGTAATCTTCCGGATAATATCAGAGTGGGACAAAGTATTCCAATTGATCTGTTACTCGGGGAACCTTCGCATGCCGTCATGCTACCAAGAGGATCATATTTTCAATCCACAGGAGGTAATTGGGTTTATGTACTCGATGAAGATGGAAAAACTGCTCACCGTAGGGAAATAAAGATCGGCAAACAGAATCCTCAATTCTATGAAGTGCTCGAAGGATTATCACCGGGTGAGAAAGTAATTATCAGTTCTTATTCCAACTATGGAGATGCCGATGAGATAAAGATTTCAGAACAATAAATTCTGTTCTTTTGGATTATTTAGAATTAATTATATATAAAATCTTAGTTATGTTAAAAAATTTTATATTAGATCTAAGGCGGAATATAGTCAAGCTGATTTGTCTTACTTTAGGTATGACAGTTGGAATGGTGCTTATTGCTAAAATCTATTATGAGAAAACTTATGATCTCTTTTTTCCCGAAATTGAGAATATATATGTAGTAGAACAGCAATTTCTTTCACCTGATGGATCTATTTATGATTTCGAAAGAACACCGGGTGCACATGCCCCTGCTATGAAAAGATACGTTCCCCAAGTTGAGAACGCTACGCGTTATAGTTATTTAGGAGATGGCTATATTATTATAGACGGAGATAAAAAATATTCAAATAATGGGATCAGATTTACTGACAGTTGTTTCTTTGATGTGTTTAAGACCCGGATCATTGTAGGCAATCCTCACGAAATTTTAAGTGTCAGCAAAAAATGTATGATACCTAAATCATTGGCTGATAAAATTGAAGGAGATCCCATTGGCCAAAAGTTTATTATCAAAGAAATTTCTCCGGATCTTGATTTCGTTATAGGAGGAATTTATCAAGATTTCCCGGATAACTCCATTATACCCAATGGCATTTATCTGAGTATGTCTACTATGGATGCGCTTGGATGGAGCGGATATGATAATTGGGTTGGCAATGATAGGTATAACAGTTTTGTAAAACTATATAAAAACACGGATTCTAAGAGCGTTTCGCCAAGTATAACAAAAATGTTACAGGAAAATATTCCTTCTGAAATTCTTGAACGGAATAAAATGAATTTAATACTGAAACCGATGTTGGGTTATCATGAAAAAGACAGCGATATAAAAGATCTGTTGACTTTGCTAGTGGTATTGACAATATTAATTCTTTTATGTTCCTCTGTAAATTATCTTCTAATTGTTATTGGTCAGATTTCAGGAAGAGCTAAAGTAATAGCGATTAGAAAATGCTTTGGTACCGGAAACACAAAACTGTTTTTTCTGATTATGAAGGAAAGTATCTTAGATTTGATTGTTTCCGCCTGTCTTGCAGTTGTAGTTATATTTGCATTGGGAGATGTTTGTGAAAACTTGTTGGGAGTTTCTCCACGTCAATTATTCTCGGTTCCGTATGTATGGCTTACTGAAGTTCTGATAATTCTTGTTCTCCTTATTATTACTGGCGTGATTCCTTCCATTATATACTGTAATACTCCGGTTATATCTGCTTTCCGCGAAAAGGTAAGAAAACGTAAGGCATGGAAACTGGCAATGCTTTCTGTTGAGTTCGCCATTTCTGGATTTCTTATTAGCCTTTTGGTGTTGGTTGGAAGACAATATCATTTGATTAACCATTTTGATGTTGGTTATAATTATGATAATATTGGCTTGGTCAATATTTTTGGTCCGGAGGTGAATCTTGGAGATTTAAAAAATGAATTAAAACGACTGAGTTGTATTTCGGAGGTAGCTTGTGGTACTCAAAATTTCGTTACTCAAGCTTCGGGAGGAGAAATATATGTAGATCGCGATGTGAATAAATCAATTCAGATAGCGGATCTACTGAATGTGGATCGTGAAATATTTGATGTTTTGGGTTTACGGTTTATTCAGGGAGGTACCTTTCATGAATATAGTGATTCAATAGCACATGAAATAGTAGTTGAAGAACGTCTGATTGATGCACTACGCACTCAATTCGGAATTGAAGATAGCGATATTATTGGTAAAACATTCCTCATCCCTCACCATGATCCGGTTCAGGAATATAGAGTTTGCGGAGTTATAAATAATTTTCATCGTGGAGGATTTGAGGAAAGTGGTGTTGACTTACGTCCCGGGATATTCTTCCCGTCTAAACTTAAGTATTACGCACGGCTATATATTAAATTTACGGAAATGAATCCGGAAAATATCCATGCTGCACAAGAAGTAATCAATGCGGTTTTTGATGATGATGATCATGAATCCTATATAACCCCTTATGGCAATCAATTTGAATACTATACCGGGAAAGTACAAAAATTTGAGACAGCTATATTAATTGTAGGCATAACAATTTTGTTGATTGCCCTATTAGGTTTATTGGGATTTGTTGCCGATGATGTTGAGAACAGGTCTAAAGAGATAGCAGTAAGAAAAGTAACCGGTTCTTCTGAAATAGCCATAATAAAACTATTTTGTCGTGATATAACCATAGCTGCCATCCCGTCATTAGTAATAGGTGCGATCATAGCTATGATAGTTGGAAAAGAATGGCTAAGTCGGTTTTATCAACAAGTTAGTTTGTCGCCTGTAACATTCGTATTATGTGTGTTCGGACTGTTGTTGTTGATTATTTCGGTAGTAATAATTAACAGTATGAAAATCGCTCGTAGTAATCCGGTGATTTATTTGAGGAATGAGTGAGATTTCATTTAGCGTAATCAAAGAAACAGAATTTAATAATAAGAAAATTTAAAACGTACATCATATGAAAATTGAAGTAAATAATCTGGAAAAAGTATTTCGTACAGACAGTGTTCAGACAGTGGCTCTCAATAAAGTTGATCTGACTATTGAAGATGGATCATTTGTAGCTATTATGGGACCCTCCGGTTGTGGCAAATCAACCTTATTAAATATCTTGGGTCTGCTTGACAATCCTACAAAAGGAAGTTATCGTCTGGATGGAGAAGAGGTGGGGAATTTGAAAGAACGCGACCGCACCTCTTGGAGAAAAGGAAAGATAGGATTTATTTTCCAGTCGTTTAATCTTATTGAAGAAATGAATGTGAAAGATAATATTATGCTTCCACTCAATAATCTTAACCTGTCAAAAGAAGAAAAAAATAAAAGAGTAGAAGATGCTATGAGAAGAATGGGAATTTCTCACCGAAGTAAACACTATCCTTCTCAGCTTTCAGGAGGTCAACAGCAACGTGCTGCTATTGCAAGAGCTATAGTTTCAAAACCTGGTCTTATCCTTGCCGATGAGCCAACAGGAAATCTTGATTCAGCTAATGGAGCCGAGGTGATGGAAATTCTTAACGAATTACATAAAGATGGTGCCACTATTGTAATGGTTACCCATTCTCACAAGGATGCTTCTCATGCCGACAGGATTGTCAATCTGTTTGACGGGCAAATAGTGGAAAATCTTAATAATCTGATGTAAAGAAATAATTGCATTGTAATAACAGAAATATCTAAATATGGCATATGTTTAGAGGTGACGTAAGAATAAATTGGTTTTGAGAGAACTATAATATTCTAAACGTATGTCATATATTATCTAATCTCTTCCGTGGGTATGTTTAAATTATTTACATCTGACTTAAGACGCAATATTACAAAACTCTTATGTCTCTCCATTGGAATGGCTATCGGATTAATTCTGATTGCAAAAATATATTTTGATCAGAGTTATGATACTTTTCTGACGGATTCAGAGAGGATTTATCAAATAAGGCAGAGTATTGTTCAGAACGGTGAATATAGGGAATATGATGGTATTCCGGGGGGTGTCGCACCCGGTATGAAAAGATATGTTCCTCAGGTTGAAGAGGCAACCAGAATAACCGAACTGATTTCTAATTGTACAGCCGAAGTAGAAAAATTCGAATATGAGATTAAAGGAATTTCGCTTGCTGACAGTTGCTTCTTCAATGTTATAAACAGAAAAAATATACAGGGCAGAAATGCAACTGAAGTTCTTGCAACGGAAGACCAATGCATGATACCTTTATCGCTTGCTGAGAAAATAGGAGAAGATGTAATTGGGAAATCGATTACTGTAAAGAAATTATCTCCGGATTACTCAATGACTATCGGTGGTGTGTATGAAGATTTCCCAGAAAATTCAACATTCCAAAATCGAATTTATCTGAGTTTAAAAACTATAAGTAAATTTACTTATGATGGCTCGGAAAATTGGATGGGAAATGATCGTTATTCCGGATTTGTAAAGCTTGCCAAGGGTGCTGAAGCTTCTGACTGCAGATCTGCCATGGATACAATGATTAAGGAAAATGTTGACAAAGAAGCTATTGAAAAATTTCAGTTTAAATTTGATATCAGGCCTCTCATAGGAATATATTTACTCCAGGATGGAGTAAAGACCAGACTGTGGCTTCTTTCTTTACTTGCTGTTCTGATCCTTCTCAGTTGCAGTATTAATTATCTGCTCATAGTCGTGGGTCAGATATCAACAAGGTCACGTGAAATGGCAGTAAGAAAATGTTTTGGCACGAGTGATGCTAAAATCTTTTCTTCGGTATTGCTGGAAAGTCTTGTATACCTTCTACTATCTTTAGCATTGGCACTGATCATTATTTTTGCAGGGGCCGGTTTGTGTCGGGAACTTCTTGGGTATTCTCCGAATATTTTTTTGAAAACAGGAAATGTCTGGTTAGTAGAAATAATTATTCTCATTTTCCTTCTCTTTATCACAGGAGTCATACCGGCTTGGATATATTGTCGCACTCCGGTTGCAGATGCTTTCCGAGTTAATGTGAAAAAACGGAAAGGATGGAAAATTGCAATGCTCGCAATAGAATTTATAGCTGCCGGATTTCTGTTGTGTTTTGTCGTACTTATAGAAAGGCAATATAAGATGCTCTCTAATCTTGATATGGGATTCGAGTATGAAAACT
>CAZXHO010000124.1:0-6890 GCA_964640365.1 uncultured Sangeribacter sp.
CAAATACCGGCGCGGAATATTTTTATTCCACCCATTGCAAGCTGACGGGCTGTAGAGAGTGTCTGTTCCTCAGTCTCGGCACTGCAGGGACCTGCCATGACAATCGGTTTGCCTGCATTGTCATAACCATCTACAATTGGCTTTAAATCTTCAAAATTCATATCTATTTATTTTTCAATTATTTCATTCCTTTAACCCTTTCAAGGGCAACTTCCATTCTCTCCACCGGAGAGCAAAGCGAAATTCTTATATAACCTTCGCCGTTGCTTCCGAAAATGAAGCCCGGCACGATAAATACTTTTGCCTCATGAAGAACACGATCTGCAAAAGAAGCACTGTCTTCGATTCCTTCGGGAAGTTTTCCCCATAAGAAAAGTCCTCGTTGAGAAGGATCGTAGCTGCAACCGAGTGCCGTCATTATCTTTTCGGCAACTTTTCTGCGTTCTGAATAAACCTTATTTAATTCGGAATACCAATTATCGGGTAATTCCAAAGCCTTTATGGCAGCTTCCATCACTGGCTTAAACTGTCCGGAATCGATATTTGACTTCACTTTTCTTACCCATCCTACAAATTCAGGATTGGAAGCAACCATTCCCATACGCCAACCGGACATATTATGACTCTTACTGAGTGAGTTCAATTCAATAGCTATATCTTTTGCTCCGGGAACGGAGAGAAGACTCTGCGGATTGTCATTGAGAATAAAACTATAGGGATTGTCATGCACAATCACTATACCATGACGTTTACCGAAGTCAACTAATTTTTCAAAAAGTCCCTTGTTAGCACAAGTTCCCGTCGGCATATTCGGATAGTTAACCCACATCAGCCGTATACCACCCTCAGAAGCATACTTTTCAAGTTGCTCGAAATCCGGCATCCAGCCATCATCAGCCTTCAGATCGTAAGCAATAACCTCAGCTCCGAGCATCTTGCTGACACCTGTATAAGTTATATAACCCGGATTCGGCACAAGAACCTTATCCCCCGGATTAACAAAAGCTAAACTTACATGAAGCACGCCCTCCTTTGAACCGATAAGAGGCAATATTTCTGTATCAGGATTAAGATCAACATCATAATGACGCTTATACCATTTACTCATGGCAGCTCTTAGCTGAGGAATGCCGGATGCAATCTGATAGGTATGATTGTTTTCCTTGTGAGCGGACTCGCAGAGAGTCTCAACTACCTCTAAAGCCGGCATTCGGTCCGGTCCGCCAACACCAAGCGAAACCACATCTTCACCGGCAGCATTCATGGCAGCGACTTCGCGCATTTTGCCGGCAAACCAATATTCCTTTATCTCTTCGACCCTACGGGCGGGTTTAATTACAGTTTCCATAATTTTATCTTATCAATTTATTCCTACTCTTTCGACGTATTCTCCAAGAATTCTGAATTCATTAGTCAGAGGACGTACGGCCTCAAGCGACTGGCGGTATCGATTGTAGGATGAAAAAGTTAAATCCACATAAAATCTGTATTCCCATTCTCTTCCAACTACAGGAAGTGATTGAATTTTTGTCAGGTTTACATCATAGAACGAAAGGATAGTCAAGACTTTTGAGAGTGCTCCGTGGGTATGGGGAAGTGTGAATACAACACTTGATTTATTCAGGTTTTCCTCCCGAGGTTTCATCTCTCCGGCAAGAAGCGGATCAGCAAGAATTAAAAATCTGGTAAAATTCCTTTTGTTGGTTTCTATACCTTTTTCAAGAATTTCAAGCCCATAGAGGTTTGCGGCAAATTCTCCACAAACAGCGGCATGGCCTGACAGTTTTTCTCTTGCTATCTCTTCAGCGCTTCCGGCGGTATCGAATTTTTCAACCATCCTCATATTTGGATGTCTTCTGAGATATTGCTCACACTGCATCAGAGCCATAGGATGAGAATTCACTTCGCTTATACTTTCAATAGTCTCTCCGGGAAGAGCACATAAGACATGACTTATCCTTACAGAATGCTCTCCAATTATGGTATGATTGCTCTTTCTCAACAACTCATGATTGGCGAGCAGACTTCCGGCAATAGTATTTTCTATAGCCACTATGCCAAGCAAAGAAGCATCTGTCTCCAAGGTCTCAAACAGTTCAGGAAAAGTATCACAAGGAATGGTTTCTACTTCCTGACCGTCAAAAAACTGACGGGCTGCCGCATCATGAAAACATCCTGCTATTCCCTGAATAGCAATTTTTTTAACTTGTCGGTTGTTGCTTTGCATATCATTGTTCTTATATCACATTCTTAAAATATCCTTAATCTTTTCCACATCCTCACCTCTTCGCTGAGCGTAATCCGATAATTGGTCTTCTCCAATAGTTCCTATCATGAAATAACGTGAGTCGGGATGAGAAACGTATAATCCACTGACAGAAGAGGATGGAAACATCGCTCCATTTTCAGTAAGGGCAATCCCTATCTCTTCCATTGGTAAAAGTTGGGAAAGAGATTTATTGATCAACTGGTCGGGTAACATGGGATAGCCCAATGCCGGTCTTATGCCTTTGTAGTTACCTTTCATTATTTCCGCCAGAGCTTTACTACTATCGGGTTCATATCCCCAATATTCGCGTCTTACTTTAGCATGTAGCCATTCACTTGCAGCTTCCGCTATTCTATCAGCCAGTGATTGGTAAAGAAGACTTTTGTAAGGATCTCCTTCCTCTTTAGCCAATTTCGCCATTCCAGAAGGATAATGACCGGCAGTCACTGCGAAAACTCCTACTATATCTTCTGCCACATCCTCAGGAGCAATAAAATCGGATAGAGATAGATAGGAAGAATCCATCCTTTGTTGACGAAGGAGGGGGATTTGCAATTTATCGATCTTTATATTATCTCCGTTGGAAACGGTTTTATAAAACGCAATTGTACCCTTTCCATCAAATCTTCCGGAAGAAATAATCTCTTCCAATAATTCTTTAGCATCCTTATATAGTTTCAGCACCTCTTCACATCGCCCACGGTTTTCCTCCTTTATACCACTTTTCCAAGCGGCGATGCAACCCGTACAACTATCATATGGAAAATTATTAACCATCTCAGCCGGAATTCTCCATGAATGGAAAAACATTTTCCAGTTTATGAAACGGGCCACTTCCCTTAGGTCGATATCCAATACCAAAGGCTCTCCCAAAGGTAATGCGGGCTTAGGAGGCACATAGCCGGTCCAATCCAAAACAAGCCGTTTTCCCCTTGCAACTTCAAGCGGAACAAGTTCGACAGACTTATCAACAAAGTTGTTTCTTATTTTATTGTAATCTTTCTCAAGATCATTGAGAAATTCAATTCGTGAAACCGGATTAAGCAACTTCGAAGCTACCAAAGGATTTTGTGCTGCATCTGTAACATGAATTACCGGAGCATGATAAACCGGAGCTATTTTAAGTGCAGTATGTATCTTTGAAGTGGTTGCACCACCCACAAGAAGAGGAATGTCTAAATGATGCTCCTCCAAAGCCCGGGCTACGTTTGTCATCTCGGCAAGAGATGGTGTAATCAACCCTGAAAGACAAATCAAATCGGGCTTTTCGCGTATTGCAGTCTCAATGATTGTCTCTGCAGGCACCATTACTCCGAGATCAATGACCTCGTAATTATTGCATTCCAATACGATCGACACGATATTCTTACCAATGTCATGAACATCTCCTTTAACCGTTGCAAAAATGATTTTGCCGGCCTTTTTGTCGGTATTGACCGTTGAATCTGCTTCCATCATTGGTTTAAGATGATCAACTGCCATCTTCATTATCCTTGCAGTTTTCACAACCTGTGGCAAAAACATTTTGCCTACGCCAAACAGTTCGCCAACCCTATTCATGCCGTCCATAAGAGGGCCGTCTATGATTCTCACAGGAGACTTATATTTCTCAACAGCCTCATTAAGGTCATCAGTCAAAAACTCCGAGTTGCCCTTGATAACGGCTTCACGTAAACGGTCTTCAACAGGACTGGACAAATCTCTCCTAACTAATGCCTCCTTGACTTCTGTAGTCTTGGTTTCTGATGAAGCATAGTCAGCAAGTTCCTCGGATGCTTCCGGTCGTCTGGCAAGAACTACATCTTCTATCAAACTTCTTAGTGTCGGCTCTATTTCCTCATAGGTGACATTAGTTGCAGGATTGACAATACCCATATCAAGCCCTGCCTTTATGGCGTGGAACAGAAACACTGCGTGCATTGATTCACGAAGTCTGTTTTTTCCTCTGAAAGCGAATGAAAGATTGCTTACTCCACCGCTTGTCCTTACACCGGGCAGATTTTCCTTTATCCACCTGACGGCATCAATGTAATCTTTACCGTATCTGTTATGTTTTTCTATTCCGGTTGCGACAGCCATAATATTCACATCAAATATTATGTTGTCCGGCGAATAGCCACACTTTTTGGTCAAGATATCATAGGCGCGTCTGCAGATTTCTATTTTTCTGAGATATGTGTCAGCCTGTCCCTCTTCATCGAAAGCCATAACTATCACAGCTGCACCAAGCTGTCGGATTCTAATGGCTTTTTCTATAAATTTTGTCTCCCCTTCTTTTAGTGAAATGGAATTTACCATGCTCTTGCCTTGAAGGTTTTTCAAGGCTCCTTCCACTACCTCCCAATTAGAGGAATCCACCATAATGGGGACTTTTGCAATATCCGGATCTGAAGATATGCAGCGAAGAAAATGAACCATCTCCTCTTTTGGATCCAAAAGAGGATCATCCATATTAATATCAAGCATCAAAGCTCCGTCTTCTACCTGACGTCGGGCAATTTCCATCGCCTCTTCATAATTTTTCTCCTTTATCAGCCTGAGAAATTTTCTCGAACCCGCAACATTGCACCTCTCACCTACATTTACAAAATTATTTTCAGGCAGTACCTCCAGACATTCCAGTCCAGAGAGTCGCAATGCATTTTTAATTTGAGCCGGAGCATGCGGTGGAAAATCTTTTACTAACGCAACTAATGCTGAGATATGGTCAGGGGTTGTACCACAACAGCCACCGACAATATTAAGCAAACCTTCCCTTAGCATAGTTTGTATATGAACGGAGAATGTCTCCGGGGTTTGCTCATATTCTCCAAGGGCATTTGGAAGTCCTGCGTTTGGATGACAGCTGATGAAATGACTTGTGAGAGAACTAAGGTCGCGGATATATGGAATAATGTCAGAAGGTCCGAAACTACAATTCAAGCCAAGACTGGCAATATAATCATATTCACCCACAGAAGTCACAAAAGCTGCAAGTGTCTGACCGGATAACGTTCTACCCGATTTATCAGATACGGTTGCAGAAACCATAATGGGAAGATCGCTGCCTGTCGCGCTTATTACGCTATGGGCGGCGTCAAGTCCAGCCTTAAGATTGAGAGTATCAAATACTGTTTCAAATAGCAACAGATCAACTCCTCCTTCAATCAATCCGGAAATCTGCTCACTGTAAGCATCAAACAATTCATCGTAAGTAACATTACGAAATGCGGGATCGCCAACTTCAGGACTCATCGAGGCTGTACGGTTGGTGGGACCAATAGATCCGGCAACCAGCGCTTTCCCTCCCCATCTGCGAGGGGAAGCTTGGGTAGCGCAATCTTTTGCAATACGAGCAGCTTCAAGATTAATCTCCCTTACCAATCCATCGTAGCGGATTAGACCATAGTCTTGAAGGGATATACTATTAGCATTGAACGAGTTGGTAGATATTATGTCCGCGCCTGCATCAAGATATTCATTATGAATCTCTGTAATCTTTTTTGGACAAGTAATACACAACAAGTCATTACATCCCGTCAACATTATATCATGGGATGTAAATCTCAAGCCTCTGTAATCTTCCTCACTCAAACGATAGCGCTGGATCATAGTACCCATTGCTCCGTCAAGTACAAGAATATGCTCTTCTAAAAGTTTTATGAAATGTTCCAGTTTCAAATTATATTATTTTGCCGGTTTAACAAAAGTATGTTCTCAATAAAGTTAGAATACTCTGCCGGCAATTTTCATTACACTATCTGATACACTCATGGTATAGTAATGAATACCGGGTGCACCTCGGTCGAGCAATTCTCTACTCTGACGCCTACCCCACTCTATTCCAACCTGTTTAACCTCTTCATCTGTTTTACAAGCTCTCACTCGTGCCGCCAATTCTTCGGGTATATCGATTCGGAAAATCTTTGGTAATCCGGTAAGCTGAGACAGCTTAGAAATAGGCTTTAATCCGGGAAGTATCGGAACGGTAATTCCTTCTGCACGGCAACGGTCTACAAAAGTGAAATATTTTTCATTATCGAAAAACATCTGTGTCACCAGATATTCTGCGCCGTTCTCAACTTTTTTCTTGAGATAATACATGTCTGACTCCATATTTGGAGCTTCCTCATGTTTCTCGGGATAGCATGCCATTCCATAAGAAAAAGGAGTTTCAATTCCTTGAATTTTCATATCTTCCAATCCGATACCCTGATTAAACAGGTTTATCTGTCGCTGAAGATCGGTGGCATGATTATGATAGAGTTCACCATTGACATTATTGTCACCCTGACCCTTCTCGTCACCCCGTAAAACCAATAGATTAGTGATTCCAAGAAAATTCAGATCCAGCAACGCATATTCTGTTTCCTCTTTGGTGAATCCTTTACATATGATATGAGGCACCGGAAGAATTCCGTATCTGTTTTGAATCGCTGCCGCAATAGCTACAGTACCCGGACGCTTTACAATACTAACCCGCTTATGCGTGCCGTCCGGAAGAGGTTTGTAGATATACTCACTATGGTGAGATGTAATATTGACAAATTTAGGATCAAACTTTTTAAGTTTCTCCACTACATCGTAAACCTTGTATATACTGTTACCTTTAAGCGGTGGTAGGATCTCAAAAGAAAACACC
>CAZXHO010000125.1:0-6888 GCA_964640365.1 uncultured Sangeribacter sp.
TGCATTCCACTAAGAGCGGTGTTACTCATTTTGCTGCTGAAAACGGTGAAGAAGCTCTCTTCATTATCCGTAAGCTTCTGAGCTACATGCCTCAGAATAATATGGAAGAAACTCCTCTTGTAGCGTGCGACGATCCTATTGACCGTCTTGAAGATAATCTTAATGAAATCATTCCGGAGAGTGCTAAACAGTCATACGACATGTATGAGGTGATCAGCTCTATCGTTGACAATGGAGAATTCCTTGAGGTTCAGAAAGATTATGCCAAGAATATCATCATTGGTTTTGCAAGATTCAACGGCCAGTCTGTTGGTGTTGTAGCCAACCAACCCAAAGTGCTGGCAGGAGTACTTGACTCAAACGCATCTCGCAAGGCAGCACGTTTCGTTCGCTTCTGCGATGCCTTCAATATTCCTCTTGTGACACTTGTTGACGTTCCGGGATTCCTTCCCGGCACAGGTCAGGAATATAACGGTGTGATTCTCCATGGCGCCAAGCTTCTCTATGCTTATGGTGAGGCAACCGTACCCAAGGTAACAGTTACTCTCAGAAAGAGCTACGGCGGTTCACACATCGTAATGAGCTGTAAGCAACTCCGCGGTGACGTCAACTACGCATGGCCAACTTCAGAAATCGCTGTAATGGGTGCAGAAGGTGCAGTAGGTGTGCTTTATGCAAAAGAAGCTAAGGCAGCTGAAAATCCTGCTGAATTTATCAAAGAAAAAGAGGAGGAATACCGCAGACTCTTCGGAAATCCGTATCAGGCTGCTAAATATGGCTACATCGACGACGTGATCGAACCGCGCAACACACGCTTCCGTATCATCCGCGCTCTTCAGATGCTTGCCACCAAAAAGCTCACGAACCCGGCTAAAAAACACGGAAACATTCCTCTATAATCATACTGACAACTTCCGCTATATGAAAAGATTTCTTTTGACAGCGGCAATATCACTTTCCCTCGCGGGTGCCGTATATGCGGCGCCCGTTGAGGAGCAGGTGGAAGTCACGGAAACTACGGTTTATCAAACACCGGACGACCAGACTTTAGAAATTGCCGATCCTACTCCCAGCGAGGAGGTGAACTATATCGAAGAGAGTCCTGTGGCTCGTAAAATGACACAGGCTGAAAAAGCTCACAATGCTGCAGTTAACGATTCATGGGGTGGTGCAATCACCATTATTGCCATGTGTATAGTTATCTCGGCACTTGTGATCCTTTCAATTCTGTTCCTCGGATTCGGAAAGATTTCAGAAACAATGCTTCAGAAGAAAAAACGTCAGACAGTTAAGCCTACTCCTGACGGTATTTCACATGAAGACCATCATGCCGTAGACTCAGGTGAAGCCATTGCCGCAATTGCAGCCGCTCTTGCAGAGCACTTCGGCGAAGGTCACGACATCGAGGACACCATACTCACTATTCGCAGAATGAAGAGAGCCTATTCACCATGGAACTCTAAAATTTACAATCTCCGCGTAATGCCTGAGCTCCACAGGAATCCAAGATCTTAAACTAAGAGACAGATTACTCTTATATTCATCAGAACAGACAAACAGACATGAAACTTAAAGAATATAAATACAAAATCAACGGCACAAAATTCTCTGTAAAGATTGGAGATGTTGTAGACAACGAGGTTCACGTTGAAGTCAATGGAGTGCCGTATACCGTGGAACTTGATAAAGCTCCTGTAAAGAAAACTACCATCTCTCAGCCTGTAAAGAGCCCCATGAAAGCTCCACGCACTGAAACAGGTGAAAAGATTATCGCTTCTCCGGTTAAAGTTCCGTCAGGAGGATATACTGTAAAAGCTCCGCTTCCCGGCACTCTAATGAATTTTACTGTGAAAGAGGGTGACGTTGTTGCAGACGGTGCTACAGTATGCATCATCGAGGCGATGAAAATGGAAAATGATATCCACGCCGGAAAAGGCGGTACCGTTAAGAAAATCCTCGTTAATGTAGGAGATGCGGTTCCTCAGGATGGCGACATCATGATTATAGAATAAAACTGAGCTGATCTCACAATAACATCCGATATTATGATATTAGCTGACACTACATATTCGTTCGGTGAATTCATGCGCCAGACAATTGCTACGTTCTGGGAATTTACCGGCTTCTACAACTGCGAATGGGAAAACCTTGTTATGCTCGCGGTAGGTTGCTTCTTCGTATGGCTTGCCATTAAGAAGAATTTCGAGCCTCTGCTACTAGTTCCCATCGGATTTGGCATGCTTATCGGAAATATCCCTTTTCAGTCAGGAATGGAGATAGGAATTTATGAGCCCGGTTCGGTGCTCAATATCCTATATAACGGTGTGGAAAAAGGTTGGTATCCTCCTCTGATTTTCCTTGGCATCGGTGCCATGACAGACTTCTCTGCACTTCTTGCCAATCCGAAACTTATGATCATTGGTGCGTGTGCCCAGTTCGGTATTTTCGGTGCATACATGCTCGCTCTTCTTTGTGGTTTTGATCCACTGTCAGCCGGTTGTGTGGCCATCATCGGTGGTGCAGACGGTCCAACAGCTATCTTTACTACATCAAAACTGAATCCCAATCTTCTCGGAGCAGTGGCTGTCTCAGCCTACTCATATATGGCGCTAATACCACTTATCCAGCCCCCTCTTATGAGACTTTTCACCAATAAGGAAGAACGTCTTATTAAGATGAAGCCTACACGCGTGGTAAGCCAAAATGAAAAGATCATCTTCCCTATCGTGGGTCTGTTGCTTACTTGCTTCGTTGTGCCTTCAGGTATTCCATTGTTGGGTATGCTTTTCTTCGGAAATCTTCTTCGTGAAAGCGGTGTTACAACACGTCTTGCCAAGACGGCAAGCAACGCCATGACCGATATTGTAACCATTCTTCTTGGTCTTACCGTTGGTGCCTCCACTCAGGCTGATAAATTCCTCACATTCGACACTCTGAAGATTTTCGGACTCGGTTTCCTTGCTTTCATCATAGCTTCTTCAGCAGGTGTCATCTCTGTGAAGATTTTCAATCTCTTCCTTAAGAAAGGTAAGAAAATTAATCCGCTTATCGGTAATGCAGGTGTCTCTGCAGTGCCTATGGCTGCACGAATTTCTAATAACCTCGGTCTCGAATACGATCCCACCAACTACCTGCTCATGCATGCAATGGGACCGAATGTAGCCGGTGTTATCGGTTCAGCTGTAGCTGCCGGTGTTCTTTTGAGCTTCCTTGGATAAACATCAAATTCTAACTCATATTCTTCTTTTTATCTGTGCGACCGGCAAAGTTATTTGCCGGTCGTATTATTTTAATCCCAATTGATACGAATAAATATGTTATAAATAAGCTGTAAAAGTCTATCGTATCGAAATTAAATTTGTAATGGGGACATAAAGTGCATAGAATGAATTATATAGATGTTATCATATTGATTATTTGAGCTATAGCACGTTAAAAGATAACAATTCAAGTTAATTAATTATATTGGTTGAACCTCTTTATTACTCATTTGTTATTAAAATACGGAACGAATCTGGCACGATGTCAAAATCGTCCCTTATATCCAACCTGACTATGATAACAGATAGCGTAATAAAAGAAATATATAAAAAATTCAATAGGCCTCACAAAAAAAGAGAGGAGTTGCAATTGGATTATTTTATCCCTATGCTTAGCGAACACCACGCTATTAAGCTTGATGATGATGAAATAATCCTTGATGACCTTGAAGAATTTAACCCTTTCCGGAGATTCCTCATTAGAAGTCTCAATGCTATACTGGAGTTTGATAAAATGATTGCTTTTGTATTTCGTTCTCACATTTTATTTCTGGGGAAAGAAGACAATCAAATGCGCGTCCACATGCGCCCCGAACCTAAAAAATCGTTTCTCGGAAGATTATTTGGTAAAGATTAACATAAAGGTATCATACCAACAAGATATATTAAATTAGCCTCAGTCCTTAAGGACTGAGGCTAATTTAATATATCTCATAAAAGATTATCTTTTTCTTTAATATAAATGGTGAAATGCTTCTCAGAATAAGAAATCAATTAAAGTTTAGATCATCAAATCCGCTCCCAATTTCATCTTCATTAAACTGACTGTCGCCATATAGTTCTTCTATATCGAGATCGTCTGTAACAATCTTTTGTGCGTTCTGGTCGAGTTGTTTTTCAAATTCATCAAGATCCACCTTCTGCTCAGGTGCTTTTCCTCTCTTCACGGTGCAGATAGGATCTGACAGATGTTTGCCCGGAACAGACTCTTTCATTTCCATGAAAAATGATCTTTCGGTCATGTAGTCAAAAACAAATACTAATTTCTGACCTTCATCTTCTATTAGTTCGTTAAGTGGGGTGTCAGCCATCAGCCATATATCCTGATCGCTTGAACTGCCCATATCTTCCAGTGTGATCTCTTCCTGACGTTGCCATTCATTGTCACATAAGAAAAAGGAGTCAATATCGTCTTTAGTATATCCTACACTGTCAAGAATTGCATTGCGGAGTTGAAGAAAAGTAGAACTGGCATCAATTTCTATTTCCCGCGAAAAATTGCTGACTTCATCGCTTACCAGTTTAAATTTATATACCATTGTATGATGTTTTAATAATTTCAATCTAATGTTTTATGTTGCGAAATTAATGTATTTCATCATTCATGCAAAATAAATCTACATTTTTTTTACGATGAAGTTGAATTGACCTTTTATTTTGATGATTTCAATCTATTAATAAGAGCAAGTTTTGAATGGATAAAATAACTTTAAATGATTTCTATATCACTAAAAAAAGAGACACGATGAACGTGTCTCTCGGAAACTACCTATATGTATACCTCTAAATAAAATCAGTGGATAATGTCGTATTTCTTAAATACTTTCTCAATAGCTTCTATAGAACGAACCACTTGCTCTTTAGTATGTGTAGCCATAAGGGAGTAGCGAATAAGAGTATCCTGTGGTGCCACTGCGGGGGTTACGACAGGATTCACAAACACTCCTTCATCAAGCAAATCGCGTGTAACATGGAAAGTCTTGTAATCATCTCTAATGAATAGTGGAATGATCGGAGTGGAAGTATTTCCAATTTCACATCCCATCTGTCTGAACTGCTCAAGAGCAAAGTGGGTAATGTCCCAAAGGTGCTGCTGACGTTCAGGTTCAGCAATAATTATATCGAGTGCAGCATTCACTGCAGCTGTGGACGCGGGGGTGATACTTGCTGTAAAAATATATGCCCTTGAATTATGGCGTAGATAATTGGTGATCTCTTTATCTGTTGCGATAAAACCACCCAGGGATGCAAACGACTTACTGAAAGTACCCATGATGAGGTCCACATCGTCAGTGACTCCGAAATGATTGCATGTGCCACGTCCTCCTTCTCCGAATACACCGATGCCATGAGCCTCGTCAACCATTATCGATGCATTGTATTCTTTTGCAAGACGAACAATTTCCGGAAGATTGGCTACATCTCCTTCCATTGAAAACACGCCGTCTGTAACAATCAGTTTTACCTTGTCGGGATCACATTTTTTCAATTGTGCTTCCAGACTCGCCATATCATTATGGCGGTATTTAAGATAATTTGAAAAAGATAGGCGTCTTCCTTCAATTATAGACGCATGGTCCTGTTCATCAAGTATGATATAATCCTCTCTTCCTGTCAAAGTTGAAACGACTCCGAGATTCACACCGAAACCGGTGCTATAGAGCATACAGTCCTCTTTCCCGACATATTCTGCAAGACGCGCCTCAAGTTTTTTATGAATATCGAGCGTTCCGTTCAAGAAAGGAGAACCCGCCATCCCGGTTCCATATTTTTTAGTAGCTTCGACAGCTGCCTCGATAACCTTGGGATGATTTGTTAATCCCATATAACTGTTAGACCCGAACATGAGCACTTTTCTTCCGTTCATGAGCACTTCCGTGTTCTGTTCACTTGAAATCGGTCTGAAATAAGGATATATGCCGGCTGCCTTTGCACGTTGTGGAGCATCGTAACGCGACAGTTTCTCTTGTAAAAGCTTCATATTAGTCAAGGTGTTTTACTTGCTGATAGCCCCCTCCGCTACCATTAAGACGCAACGCTTCAATAGTTTGGAGGCAGTTCAGGCTGCAAAGTTAACTAATTTTTACGAATTTTCACTATCTTTGCTCACTTTTCTTATCTTTTTTATAAATGATTTTGACACAAAATCCTCTTTTTTTGTCACTGACACCATCAAATCCCGACATTATTGTCATTATTGTCATTCTCTTCCTTTTCATTTCTCTTTAATGCAAAATCCCCATTATCACAATTTTGCAATTTTTTATCAGATTTTTTATTCTGAAATGAAACATTTAGCATACTATTTGTTTATAAGTTGAGTGGACGGTTATTGAGGAGTCAAATCATAAGATCATAGCTCCGGCGAGCTGACCATTGGCACATTTCACGAATCTTTATGACCCACGGTGTTGCCATTGAAAGACTCACTAAATTCAACCTTTCCATCTTTAAACTTTAATAACAAACTAAAATTATAGACAATATTATGGGAAAGATTATTGGTATTGACTTGGGTACTACTAACAGTTGCGTTGCAGTTCTTGAAGGTAAAGACCCTGTTGTAATTCCGAATAACGAAGGACGAAACACCACGCCTTCCGTAGTGGCTTTCGTTGATGGTGGTGAAAGAAAAGTTGGTGATCCTGCAAAACGTCAGGCTATCACAAATCCTACACGTACAATCTATTCTATCAAGCGTTTCATGGGTGAAACTTGCAGCCAGGTAGAAGATGAAATCAAACGTGTTCCTTATAAAGTTGTTTGCCAGAACAATATGCCTAAAGTTGATATTGACGGCAGAGACTATACTCCACAAGAGATTTCAGCCATGATTCTTCAGAAGATG
>CAZXHO010000126.1:0-1625 GCA_964640365.1 uncultured Sangeribacter sp.
GATGAAGAAATAGCTTTTGTTTGGAATAAAACAAGATTATATAAAAGATTTTCAGGAACACCGAGACTTCTTGTTTCGCGAAGTTCACCTTGTTCGATAGTAATTGAGGTCACCAATGCTTGCTGATCAACACTTGACATATAGACAGAATATTCCTTTTTTTCATTCCCATATCTAATTGTCACTTTACATGTCCCACGACCTGTTATATCGTTTTTTGTCGAAGGCTGATAATAATGTAATACGAAAGTGTAAGTCCCATCGCCGGCTTCTTTCCAATACATATTTTCTACAGAAGCGGCTCCTCCCTCAGTATTATCTCTGTCGAGGTAAGCATCGGCAATTCTTGCGTTGTCCCAATATAAATGACCTTTAGGCGCAAGACAATGAAGATCTATATCACCAAAGAAATTCCATACCAAGGAAACTTCCAATTTTCTATTTTCAGGAATCTTGTCAATAAATTTAATATCTGGATTTGATGTATTGAAGAGAAGATTATAGGTAGTTAATTTATTGTTCTTTTGATCTGTAGGAGAAGCATAACCTCTTCCACTTTTAGTGGGCATTAGCCGGTAAGCTTCTTCTATAGTATGTCCTCTGAAGATATAATCAGAAAAATCACCTGCCATTTTAATACCTGCATTGATGTCAGCTTTTCCGTCAAAAGCAAGTAGAGCTCCAAGATTCTTTTTTTGTAGTAATTGCCAAAGTTTATCATTACCTTTCATTTGTTCACATGAAATTAATAAAACAACGCTGTTTTCTTTAAATTCACTTTTGGGCCATTCGTATTCTGCTACTGCTGGATAAGACTTATATTTTTTTTCCTCATCAGGAATATTTATTTGACCGGGGAGTACAATATCCATAGAGTTCCAACTACAAAAAGCATCCCAGGCATTACCATTATAAGAGATAATATGGTTCTTGTTATCATAAGTTCCATGTGCTAATATGATAGAGATATCGTATTCGTTAACTTTATTTAAAAAAAAATCTTTATTAAAATTAATTCCAGCATAAATATCAACTTTAAATCCATTTTCAGAGTATTTTTGAGCGAGAGTTACAATTTGATCGGTATATTCTTTCCAATTCATTTCTGGTCCTATTCCGAAAGCAACTTTTTTCTGATTGGAATTTTCCGAAGTTACTTCATATCCTCGTGCCAATAAATAATTTGATTTAATAATATGTTCGCTAATTGAATTTTTATCATCGATAAAATTTTCATTATAATTCCAATCTGGGAAGGGATTTAAAATAAATATGATAGAAGTCCCCCAATTCATAGATACTATAAGAACATTATTGTCATTTAGAATTGTGTTTTCAACTTCAGGTAACTTGTTTATTTCGTCAATTACCGATAAGATTTGACTTTGGTCAAGTTCATCACTTTCTGATAACATCTCATTCATAATCGTATGAATATTTTTAACATATTCAATCCGTTTCTCATTTTCATCTTTAGAATCTTGGTTCTCTTTATCATGAAGAAAATCAAAAAGATTGCAACTTGTAAGAAAAAGTGAAAGAATTATAATAGGTAAAATCTTATATTTCATATGTTTTTTCAGAATATGGTTAGTTAAAATGTAATTAATAGATTTTTACTTTTA
>CAZXHO010000126.1:1635-6742 GCA_964640365.1 uncultured Sangeribacter sp.
ATAATATATATACTTTAATAACGCAACAAACAACTTTATGTTTTTTATATCGGAATAAAAATTAGTTGAAAGTAAATTCTGAATTACCAACTATTTTTTATTGATTAAGATCTGAATAACCGGCTTAATAATTTGATATATGAATACTTGTTTGCATCGAATTGAAATATTTAGAAGGTCAACAAAGCCGGAAGAAATTTGATCCCACTCCGGCTTTGTTGGTTTTCTGTTATTCTCCGTAGACGATTGTGGTGGTAGTTGTGATGATTCCTAAGATACTTTTCTTTTGGCTATCAACATGGCTGATTCGTGTAATTCCAGCGTTTTTAGCGGCAGTATTAACGGATGCATCTCCGATTGCTATCAAACCGAGATAAGCACTTGCCTTTGCAGTACCTACTTTCGATCCTCTTACATTAGAAGTGGCCATCTCACCCTGTTTAACGTCTGTATAAAGACCACCAACTCCTGCCTGAGTTGCGATACAACTTTGTAAACTTAAAGCCAAAGCGGCAATTGAGAAGAGACGGATCATTGCTTTTTTCATCTTTTTTAATTTTATAGGTTATACTATGAGAATAATTATTTAGAAGTAGACTATAATTAATTATTATTTCTACTCTTTCGTTCCTGTTCGAGAAGGATATCCAACTCTTCATCTGTAGGCATATCTTCCGGTCCAAATTCCGGTACATGATCAAATCCTGTTGTTACAAATCCTTCGTCCTCAGACATCTTGGACTGTGCAACGCAATATCTTTTAATAGGATTACCACGCTTATTATAGGCTTCTTTTATTTGAGGTAAGAATTCTTTAGCAATCTTACCAACCTTTTTTGATGTTTTAGTTGCGTCAGCAATTATCTTAAGGCCTCCAAGTCCCTTGGATTTAACTATATTAGGAAGATCGGTAATCAAACTGGCATATTTAGTTGACAAGCCTATAGCATTGGTCGTTATCTTTGTAAGATACGCAGTGCCGGATACTATTTGGGATGCGGCAGATAATGACCTATAAGGTTTGTTATACTGGTCTACCACTACGATTGCCACTGTATCACCGTTTTCTACAATTGAACGTAATGAATACATGGGGAGACTGTCTCCCATCTCTTTAATAGACTCATATAGTTTATCACTCATTTCATATACATCATCAACCGTACCAATACCGGTTTTTTTAGGAGTTTTCCAATCAAGTTTTCTAACCCATTCTTGAATGTTTGATATTTCTTGAGCCTTAACCGGTAATAGGTATGATAATATTGCCAGAAATAATAAAATCTTTTTCATCTATCATTTATTTTTTACAAGTGTGACATTTAATTTTCGAGTGTTATAATCAGAAATTATAAAGTCTCGAATTTGTAATTCTGTTTCTTTGTAAGGGTTTTTGTCATTATTTAATATTTTGGGAGTTGTTATCAGTATCTTACCTTTACCTTTCTTAAAAAGGTTAGTGCCCTCGGTATTAATAATAAAATTGATCTTACCATCTTTGACCTTTTGGTTTATACCAAATACTTTTTTGTTTTTATCATCAAGTATGACCAAGCTAACTGTTGGCGTTTCAGATATGACTTTAGGTTTACTGTAACTCTTTTGGGATGAAACCCTTTCTTCCATTTCTTGGAATTCAATAATAAGAGGAAGGCGTCTTACCCCATTTTTTATATCGGTAAATTCATTTGCGAGACTATAGGCATATTTAAGATCTATGTCTACATTTTTAGCATTGTCATATAATGTTTGGTAATAACTTGCTAATTCTGCGGCCTCTGTTTCAAGTTTTTTATTGATATTATTCAAATGACTCTTCCTCTTTTCTAAATCATCAAACTGTTTATTTCCTGTGATAATGGAGAAATATTCTTTTTCAGTATCTCTACATTCTTTCGTTTTGGTCTCAAGGGTTGAGATAATAGGTTTAATTATTGGAGAATTCAAGAAAGAACGACATTTTTCAGCATATTCCTGTTCTTCTCCCTCAGCAAAGTTATAATTGAAAAATGTCAAAGCACCTTTTAAATCAAGCTGCGATAATTTCTTATTAGCCATAGTCATGACCAAAGACGGAGTGTCAAGAGAAATTCTATATACACTTTCCGGCTTAAGAACACTCCCATCATCGAAATCATTCATTCTAAACTCAAAAGGGATAAAATCAGGATGATTTAAAGTGAATAATAGGGGATTATTTTTGTTATCCAGTTCAGATTGCGTATAAATCCAGATCTCACCATTCTTATAAATAGGTTCTCCCACAATTATCGGAGATGTGACGAGCGCATCTTTTACTGGGGACTCAATAATAATAAGTGAACATTTTCCACTTTTCTTTTTCCCTTTTTCATCTATAATTTCATATTCTACCGCATCATTATTTTTAGCGCGAAGGTCATTGGACACAAGGTGAGAGTCTATTTTTTTAAGTTTTGATATTTTATAATCCTCTTTATGACTATCAATTTTTAAGATTTTATTAATTTCTTCTACTTTTAATATTGCCTTCATTAAACCACTTTCAGTATAGACCCTATTATAATAAATCCTACTCCTATAGAGATTGCGGTCCCGATCTTTTCCTGACATAATTTGGGCAGCTTTTTCATATTTAAGTGCTGATTCGGTGTAGGAGATAAGAGAGTCAATATTAGTGAGACGATTTTTAGCAATTATTTTCTCCTCTTCATTCATATTAGTACTTGAAACTATATTGGAATAAAGGTCATAAGCTTTTTTAAAATCAAGATTATTATAGGCAGAGTTAGCTTCAATCATAAATATTGAAGGTATCTTGAGTTTAATTTTATAGATCATTCCCGGTTCCAGAGGACTATCACCAAGATAATCGTTATACTCGATCGTGCAATTATTAAAGTCAGGATGGTGAAGTGTAATAGATTTTGCATAATTTCTCTCCCAAGCCCCAGCATATGCATCATAGACTTTATCTTCGGGATATGGAAGTAATATATTCTTCTGTTGTAAGGGAACAATCTTTACTCCATTTACTTCTGCTTTTTCACGTCCAATTACCTCAAAAAGATTAAGAGCCCATGGTTTTTTATTGAATTTATTCACGGGTCCGTCATCCACTTGCGCAACTTTTTCAATCCCTATAACCGTCATATCACTTAATTGTGAATATATATTTAGGGTAGTGCAAAGAAGAATAAAAAGTATTGTAAATTTGAGATTCATCTCTTGTAAATTGATTTTTGTTGATTATTCGGAAAGAATGAAATCATCTATATCAAATTGTTTAGGATCTGAGGGAGATGTCCATGCTCTGACAAGAATGGTCGGTTGATCCGGATTTTTAAAATCCCATAAAACAAACAGGCGTCCTGTATCGGAATATGCAGAACCATGCCAATCTTGAGTACACCAAACAACATAATATCTGGGCATTTCCTCTCCAAATTTATCTGTTATAGTAGTATTCTCATTACATCCGTATTCTTGATCCTTAAAGTTAACATTAATCACTTTGTTATTTCTAAATACATTTCTCAGTTTGTTGAGATATTGAGATTTATTGTTTACATAATAATCGAATGTCTCAATATTTTGAAATTTTACTTCAGCACCGGTTCTTTTGACAGTACGTACTCCTGTAATAATCATGGCATCATCATCGAAAAGCATATTGAGATAATTGAGATCCTTACTTTCATAAGCCATTTTCAATTGATCCATCCAATAAGCAAGCATTTTTCTATTCTCCAGATCTTGAACTGTTTGTGCTTCTTTTATAATATTATCATATTGGTTTCTTTCTATTGTTATATTGAAATCCTGAATCATACCATTAGAAGAAAAATTTATGGCAACCTCTGAATATTTATCTTTTCCCGGAGTTTCTAAAGGGAATAAACGTACCGGTATATTACGCACCTGATAGCTATTAACAGCATTCAGATTGAGTAAGTTTTCAGTAATAAGTGGAGGCACTCCCTCATCCGCCCAAATTCTTAAAGGCTGATACTTCCACATCTGTAATATCGTACTTTTAGCTTTTTCGCTAATATCAATTCCCTTAAAATTAAGGGTTTTGGATCCTTGTGCCTGAGCATCACTCATCATGGTGAGTAGCTTGATAACATTATTTTCCATATTTCTTTTGCTCAAAGTAGACAGATTATTGCCACCTCCTATAATTTGGAATTCCAAAACATGGCTTTCCGCAGCGAATGCGCTTATGATTGTCATTATTGACCACAAGAAGACAATTATTATTTTTTTTTCCATTGTTTATGATTTTGAATTTTATCTTTTACGGAACCAAACACCTTTTTTATATCGATGGAGAGCATCTGTCTTTCCGGTACGGAAATTGTTTCTATGACCTCTAATTTCAGGACCTAATACGCTGATCACCCCATTGTCTTCAACCACCCAATATGAAGCTTTAGAGTTGTGTGCTTCTTTAGATACTCCATACGCACTTACATTTCGACGAGATTTATACCTTTCCAATATTCGGGTAGCTTCTATAAGAGAATTACATTTTTGAAGTTGGCTTATTAATTCTTTTATCCCTACCGGCACGTTTGATGATTTTCGAACATTTACTACAATTTCTTCCGGAACACTATTCTCAAATTCTTCAGGGGTTTCAATTTTGTTTACATCAGATGAAGTTTCAGTCTGTGATTCTATCTGAATTTCTTCCTCAATTGAGGATAAATTGGAATTTGATATTTCTATGGATTCATCTTTGCCGGTATTTTCAGATAATTTACTCTCATTTCTTTTTTCAGGTTGCTCAGAGGCAGTTATTAAATTATTCGAACCACTATTTGCCAATAGATCATCTCTTTTTGCATATAAGAAAACTCTCTTAAATTCTCCACGAGGAATGACTATTTTTTTTACTACTGCTTCTATAGAAGCATCACTTATATCAGCTCCATCTTTATTTGTATTTACAAAGTTCCTTGCCATCTCTATCATCTGGTTTAGGGCATTGCTATATGCAGCTTCTTCATTGGGATCTGTAGATTCTGTATTTATATAAGCAGCAGTATTTTTTTGAATAACTTTGACCTGAGCTGCCGGACTCTGTGCATTAACGGCTATACAGGCTAATAGAGCTAATTGT
>CAZXHO010000127.1:0-6734 GCA_964640365.1 uncultured Sangeribacter sp.
GCTGTCTTTATACCTACGGCATTGTTCAAAAAGTCGAAGCGGTTGAGATACATAATTATGATTTCCTGCTTGGTGTAGAATCGTTCAAGCTTAATGGAAATCATCCATTCGATAGGCTTCTGTAAAGCACGCTTCATAACATTCGACGAAGGCTGGGAATATAATTGCTTTGCAAGCTGTTGTGTGATAGTTGAACCTCCGCCCGAGGATCGGTCACCCATAAGAAGGGTCTTTACGGCTGTTCTCCCCAATGCTATGAAGTCTATGCCGGAATGATCAAAAAAACGTTCATCTTCAGTGGCGATAAGAGCATCGATTACGTAAGGAGAGACAGTTTTATAATCAGAATTTACACGGTTGCCGGCTCCCGCGAAATATCTGCCAAGTTCTGTTGACCCCTCAGATGCGATAACAACTGAAGCGAGCTTATCATGTGGATCCTCAAGTTCTTCGATTGGAGGCATATAGCCAACTACACCGTTATAAATGAGCAGAAGAAACAATGCTATTATTGCTCCAATGCTCAGAAATGAAATCCAGAGCCATTTTACGATTCTGGCATTTCTTGACATTTTTCCGGTATTTTTCGGCATTAAGTTATCCGAATCAACCTGATGTCCTTTATTCTTATTTCTTTGAAATATACTCATTTTCGGTAATTATAAAGAACGAGTCGGATAAGCTTGGCGCAAACCGTCTCAATTAAATGCAAAATTACAAAAAATAATCGATATTTCGAAAAGGTTACAACAGGTTATCAGCGTCCCGGAGCGTTTTGGAAATCGCTTTTGAATCCTTCACAGCTTTATTTCTCCTATATCTACTATTTTATTGACAATGGCATAGATAGTAAGTCCGGTTGCAGAATGAATCTCAAGTTTTCTGGCTATATTTCTGCGGTGAGTAATGACAGTGTGGATTGACAGAAACAGACGGTCGGCAATTTCCTGATTAGTCATACCCTTCACAACGAGCGAGATTATCTCCTTTTCACGTTGTGAAAGCGCCTCCTTATCATCTGCCTGGGTGTTTTGGGGAATGCATATTTTTTTGATTTTACCGGCTATAGTATCTATGTCATCTATTACTGAAATTACCCCATCATATAACTCGGCTGCCTGACGTGACAGTTTACCAAGTTCAATGGCTACTATTTTACAAGAGCCAATATCATTTGAGGATCTGAATTGTGCGGGATTAAAAATACCTCCGAATGTGGGATTTATCACCAATAGATCAGGAGGATTTGATTTGATACAATCTATGAGTGCACCCGATGATTTGACTTCCATGATATGTGCCTGTATCCCAGGCAGGCGCCGTAAACATTGGGAGAACCCTGCGGACAGAACAGGGGAAATCTCTGCAATTACTATATGGAGTTTTTCGTCTCTTGCCATAGAAAGCTTGCTTGAGTAGGAATAAATTAAAAGTCAAGAATTTATTGTTTTTTGACTAACAGTCCTTTCAAGCTTCATGATTGCCGGGACAAGGAGACAGTCTTCTACATGGCAATGACTCTCAAGTTCCGTCTCACAGCGATATATATCATACAAAGCATCGTTAAGCAGATTGGTATTGGAGTCATCGGGACAGTATTTTATGATTATATTTTTTAGTTCCTTGAGTTTGGAACTTACCAATTCGTGATGTTCGCTATAAGTGGCAATACGATAAGAGTCTGTTGGTTTTCCACAAAGAAGCAAATTAACATATTCAAAAACGGTCTTTTCCTCATATTCCATGTGTATTCTGACTTCATGGGTATATTCGTCAAAGAATTTGAGAATAAGAAAAGATACATCTGAAATCCGTAAGGTTATTCCTTCAAGCAATTTTCTTCTGATGGCAGGCAGACAGTAATCGAGGAAATAGATATGACTTTGTATCAGATAATGCAGTAATGATTCTACAGAGACTTTAGATTTATCATCAAATTTTGAAAAACCTTCAATAACGAAATTTACAACCGATAAGAAGGTGTCACAGTCTACACCATTAAGTGTACAAACCTCAGCAACCGTTTTGTCACCGAACCCCATAGGGATTCCGAATCTGCTCATAACCTGAATAAGCTGATAGTTATCGGAAATCAGCTCTACCATCTTATCATTTGGAGAATATTTTGTCTGTACTGACATTGTCTGTTTTAATTTAAGGAATTCACTTAATGCGAGTTTCTTTAGAAAAGACCTTTCGAGATAATCCAATTATATGATTTGTTGGTCTTTTCTCAGAAAAAGCAACTTATTTTTTAAGATAAAGACAATAATCTTTAGCCGTTATTCAATCTGCCCGGTTGTTAATAAATCAGACAGGCGTCACTGAAAACAGTTGCGCCTGTGCCTGGATTTGCCATGTTGTGTTATTCAACAAGGCCTTACTCAAATTTATCTAACTCTAAATAACTAAAAGCAATGAAGTGCGTAGAGTGGTTATCCCTACTGTTTTACATTGCAAAATTACAATTTTAAAACCAAGACAACAATCCCTACAAATAGGTAATTATGGTCTTTCCAATAACTAACAATAGTTATTCACTTAGATAAATTTTAATCTTAATCAAATTTTATCAGGTGCAAGAGTAAATATGGGATCGTTAGAATTCCTATTTTTTCTTGACAGAAAATCCGAATTTGCCTATTATTTCTCCCAATGAATGATACAAACCGTGAGAATATACAAGTAAATCTGCGTCTTCCAGAGCAAATCTTCCTGTTTCGGGATCTATATACTTTGAGTCCGCCCTGACATTTAAAACCTCAGAAATGAACATATCGTGACTACCAAGATTCATTATGGATTTGACTCTGCACTCAATGCTCAACGGAGATTCCTCTATTGTTGGAGAAGCTACCATTTCACCCGGAAGGGGTGTAAGACGGGTCGTTTCCCATTTATTATAATCTTTTCCCGATCTGATACCGACCCAATCCGTGACTTTTGCCATATTTGCGGTTGTCAGATTAATTGTATATTCCATGTTTTCACAAATCAGTGGATAGGAAGCTCTTTCTTTCCTGACTGATATGTAGCACATGGCGGGATCGGAACATATTGTCCCTGTCCACGCTATTGTCAACATGTTCCAGTTTTCCGGTTTATTTCCACAAGTTACTATAACTGCCGGAAGGGGGTAAATCTGAGTACCCGGTCGCCAAGATATTTTTGCCATAGTATATTAATTCTGCATTCAAGCATTCAAAATCCATTACTTAGAAGCTTTTCCCAATCACAAAATTAACTAAAAATTAGATTTGTTACAAAATCAATTTTCTCAGATTTATTATGTTCTATAACGTAACACTATCAGAATTTATATGTCAACAAAAGCTCTATTGAGTTGGAAGTGGATTTTACATAGTCATAAAACCGATAGTGAGAAGATCTGAGATAATTTCTGTATAAGAGTGTGCCGAACAACTTTTTATAAAGCTTGAGGTCAGCTCTTATTTCAGTCATGTTTAGGGAAGCCACTGATTTATCTCCCATGACATTCAACTCCTTAAAATTTATGAGCCCAAAATCAAGTCCGTATTTGTATTTATATCCCTTCCATGTGAAAAGGCGATAGAAATTATGATTTATCGATAGTGCAAATTTATTTTTCCACAAAACGAGATTGAAACCCCCTTTCAGAGAAAAACCTGTTGCCCAATTATAATTTCTTTCATCTGTCTGATAATGATCGGACAGGATGGAACCAAGTGCTATAACATTTGCATGAACATAGAAATCGTGTGTCCAGTGTTTCCTTTCTACGTCTCGGAACATGAATCCAACTCCCACACAGGCTGGCACTCCAAGCTTATATGGCACTTTTTTTAGTTTGGCAACAGTGTCGCTGTCATAAAAATCAAAATGCTGATACAGACCCAGACTGCCTTTAGAACTGTAGTTGTCAAATATTTCTCTGGCGAGCAACCTTCCTTTAATCTCAATCTGTGAGAGTAAAGGTTGGGTCTTAAGTACTTGTAGTTGTGCCTTGATTGTGAAGTAATCATAAGGCTTTGTAGAAGTCACTTCAAATCTGTCACCGTATTCAGCGTCTATTTGAACAGCAGCGCCTTGATGTATCTGTTTTTTCTGCCCATTATACATAAGCATCCTATATCCTGTAGACACACGAATTGCAAAGTTAGGTGTACCGAAAACTCTGCCTCGTGTAGGTCTTACCTTCCATGCCTCTCCGGTTATTATTCTGTTTATACCCCTCATAGGGGAAAGAATGAACGCTGCAATTTCTCTTCCTGCTCGGTCACCACCTGTGGTCCGATCGTCAATAACAGCATCAGATGCTCTGAAAAAAACTTCTCCAAGAGCAGCACCACCTATTGGAGTGGCTATGATATCGTTGGTCGAAGGATATTCACATTCCATAAACATTTCCCACATACCACTTCCTGCAATTGCAAATAGTTCAGATTGCCAGAAATTAAAGCCGTTCGCTCTTCCGGCATTGTAATATAAGCTGCCGTTATAAGGATGGAGAAATGTGTTGGTTCCAAGCTTATCATTATCCCAGATAAACCCGTGTTTGAAATTCTCTTTGATAGAATTGAAAGAAATATAGGCGAAATCACCTTTTTGAATGAATCTGTCGAAAGCCCATAAACCGAGATTTAAACCGACTACCTCTCCGGTAGCTCTCCAAAAGTGATTCTTACTTGTCCTATTTATATCAGCAGAATCAGGAGCTGTAAATTTGGTAGTATAAAATTCAATAGGAATTTGTGACCATGCTGAGAAAAATCCAAGCATGAGCAATACTTGTAGAACAAAAGTTCTTGAGAAATTTATATGTCTATGAAGCATTACAATGGATCATTAACTCTCAATACTATATCAATAAGACTCGCGAATCTTATTAATATTACATCGAAAAGTTGAAATTATCTCAATATGGATAAATGATATGGTATCGTAATGGTAACAAAAAATACAGCTCCGAGGTTTTTTGTGTGAAATAAAAATAATTGCAGACCTTATGATTTCAGGTGAATCCCCTCCATAAGGTCTGCAATTATTTAAGATTATTTTCTGTGATAAATATTATTTTGCTCCAAGATCTGCGAGTACTCGATCGATTTTTTCTTCTGCTTTCTTGACAGTTGCTTCATATTCTTCATTTGAAGGAAGATCTTCGCGTACTTCAACATAAAATTTAATCTTCGGTTCAGTGCCTGAAGGTCTTACGGAAACCTTATCTCCTGCTTCAGTGAAGAATTGCAAAACGTTAGAAGTGGTTGGGAAATTCATTTTCTCCACTTCACCGGTTTTGAGATTATGGCAATTGAGATCAGCATAATCCTTTACAACCACTACCGGTGAGCCTGCAAGCTCTTTAGGCGGATTAGCGCGGAAGTTTTTCATCATCTGTACGATTTCGTCAGCACCGGTCTTTCCGGGACGAACTACACTGACTCCACGTTCACGAGAGAAACCGTATTCTTTATAAATATCGATAAGCATCTCATACAGAGTCATATTCTTCTCGGCTGCCCATGCTGCGATTTCACACATGAGAGTGATTGAAGATACGGCATCCTTATCACGCACGAAAGTCTCCGGAAGGAAGCCATAGCTCTCTTCTCCACCCCCGAGATATCTTTCTTTTCCTTCAAGATTACGCATCACGTCGGCAATCCATTTGAAGCCTGTGAAGCAATCGTAGCATTTAACGTTATTAGCTTCAGCAATACGCTTGATGGTTTCTGTCGTAACGATGGTCTTAACGCAATATTCGCTTCCGGTCAGTTTGCCAAGTTCACGATTACGGGTGATCAGATAATATAGGAAAATCATTACTATCTGGTTACCGTTCAAAAGTTGATATTCTCCCTTGCCGTCACGTACAACCAGTCCGATACGGTCAGAATCGGGGTCAGAAGCTACAACAATACTTGCGCCTGTTTCCTTAGCTTTAGCTATTGCCATAGTCATGGCTTCAGGATTTTCAGGGTTAGGAGATACCACCGTCGGGAAGTCTCCACTACGAAGATCCTGCTCCGGAACATGTATTACATTCTCAAAACCCCATTTTTTCAAAGAATCAAAAATCAGCATACCGCCTGTACCGTGAATAGGAGTGTACACAATTTTCATGTCCGCATGTTTCTTGTCGGCTTCAGGTGATAATGAGAGAGTCTTGATATCATCGAGATACTGTTCGTCGATTTCTTTGCCAATTATCTGAATAAGATCTTTATTAGGTGTAAATTTGATCTGATCCACTGAGGTAATGGCATTTACATAGGCGATGGTTTCAACATCGTGGGGCGCGATCATCTGGGCTCCATCGCTCCAGTAAGCCTTATATCCGTTATATTCTTTCGGGTTGTGGCTTGCCGTAACCATCACACCACTCTGACATCCGAGTTTGCGGATAGTATAAGAAACCTCAGGCACCGGACGACAATCTTCGAAAAGATAGACCTTTATACCGTTTGCCGAGAAAATATCAGCTGCAAGTTCAGCAAATTTTCTGGAATTATTACGAACATCATGACCAATTGCTACTGTGATCTGAGGTTCGTCTTTGAAACAATCATTAAGATAATTGGCAAGTCCCTGAGTGGCTGCACCTACGGTATAGATATTCATACGGTTGGAACCGGCTCCCATTATACCGCGGAGACCACCTGTGCCAAATTCAAGGTCTTTATAAAATGCATCGATAAGAACTGTCTTATCTTCAGCATCAAGCATCTTCTGAACTGCTGCACGTGTTTCCT
>CAZXHO010000128.1:0-6681 GCA_964640365.1 uncultured Sangeribacter sp.
TATAGCCCAATGATGTAATTACGGGCTTGTGCACCGATATTTATATTATCTCAACATAATTACAAGTATTATGAAACGACCTGAAATCGATTGGAGCAACTTACCATTCAGCTACATCAAGACTGATTACAATGTCAGATGCTACTATAAAGATGGTAAGTGGGGAGAAATTGAAGTTTCCGACTCAGAATTTATTCCTTTACATATCGCCGCTTCAAGCCTACACTACGGACAAGAGGCTTTCGAAGGATTGAAGGCTTTCGAAGGTAAGGATGGAAAAATCCGTATTTTCCGCATGGATGAAAATGCAAAGAGATTTATCCGTTCGGCTGAAGGTCTAAAAATGCAACCTATGCCCGAGGACCTGTTTTGCGAAATGGTCCGCAAGGTGGTGAGCCTTAATAAACGCTTCGTACCCCCCTACGGATCAGGAGCTTCACTCTATATTCGTCCACTCGAGATAGGAATTTCTCCGCGCATTGGCGTAAGCCCGGCAAATGAATATCTCGTCATAATGCTCGTTACTCCGGTAGGTCCCTACTTCAAAGAGGGTTTCAAACCTACTAAAGTGTGCATTAGCCGTGAATACGACAGGGTTGCACCTAAAGGCACAGGATCAATCAAAGCAGGTGGAAACTATGGAGCTTCTCTCGTAGCAGGAGAAAAGGCTCACGATATGGGATATTCTGTGATGCTTTATCTTGACCCGAAAGAGAAGAAATATATCGATGAATGTGGGGCTGCCAATTTCTTTGGTATTAAAGATAACAGCTATATCACGCCCGCGAGTGATTCTATACTGCCCTCAATCACCAACAAGAGCCTTCGCCAGTTGGCTAAAGATCTTGGAATGAAGGTAGAAGAACGTCATGTGCCACTCGAGGAATTGGAAACATTTGAAGAAATCGGTGCATGCGGAACTGCTGCAGTTTGTTCACCGGTATCTGAAGTAGATGACCTTGACACTGGAAAAAAATATGTTATCTCAGAAACAGGTGAGGCAGGTCCTGTGACAACAACACTCTATAATAAGATCCGTGCCATTCAATATGGAGAAGAACCTGATGTTCATGGATGGTGTGAGATAGTTGAATAATCTCTAATATGAATATATCCGGGATTTTTTCTCAATATTATTCAAATGAAAAGGAACTCCTCGCCACTGTCATTCTTCACTCGGAATGCGTGGCGAGGAAAGCTTTATCATGCATAGAAGCTCGTAAGCTTGAAATTGATAGAGATTTCGTTTACGAAGCAGCTATGCTCCATGATATTGGTGTGATAAGATGCAACGCACCGGATATTTTGTGTCATGGAGTGTTACCATACATTTGCCACGGCGTGGAAGGAAGGAAAATGTTGGATTCTCTCGGTCTTCCGAACCATGCGCTCGTATGTGAAAGACATACAGGCTCAGGGCTTTCCAAAAATGATATAATACAACAGAATCTACCACTTCCCTTAAGGGAAATGCTTCCAATCTCCACTGAAGAAAAGTTAATTTGCTATGCAGATAAATTCTTTTCTAAATCAGGAAACCTCACCGAAGAGAAATCAGTGGAAAAGATTATAAAGCAAATGGCAAGGCATGGTCAAGATTCTGTAGATAGATTTATAGAACTTCACAAGCTATTCGGATAATGGAATTTGATCCGGACATGCCAATGTTTTAAAATGTTGTCAGTCCTTTTTAGTATTTTTAAAACTATATATTGTATTTTATTGCTAACTTTGTAGACTAAACGACAATAACAACTCTTCTTTGAGGCGTATTTTCTTATATATCATAGCATTGACCTGTTTAGGTCTTGCATTGGCACAAACTGCAAAGACCCCTGAAGCCAAAATGCAGGGAAATTTGCGGGCTATCGTTGATTCTTCGGCGGTATATAAGTTTGTACCCATTGACAGCCTCTCGCTTTTTACGGAAGCTGACACGGTGCGGAATGACACTCTCTTTTTCAGATACGATTCTATTTTTTCTACCACCGATTCATTAGCCTTACTTAATGATTCTCTGTTTTCTTCAGATATCGAAAACCTTCCGGATTCTTCCTACTCTGCAAGACGCGGCACACCGTTGCCGGAAGATTCCACACGCTCGGTACTTACAAGAATTAACAGGGACAAATCGGATCTGGAATTTGCCGTAACTTTCGATGCCAAAGACTCACTCGTAATGCTAGGTCAGAACAATGCCTATCTTTATGGAGACGGCAATGTTGAATACGGTCAGTTTAAGCTCAATTCTCAGGAAATCAGAATGGAGCTCGACAAATCAACCGTATACGCAACGGGTGTGGTCGATTCTACCGGAAACCTTGCCGGCACTCCTATCTTTAAAGATGGGAAAGATGAATATGAGTCTAAGGAAATGACTTATAATTTCAAAACGGAACGGGGCTTCATCACTGATGTAATCACCGAACAAGGAGAAGGCTACCTGACTGGCGGTGTGTCAAAGAAAATGGAAGACGGGTCGTTCTTCTTCGGCGACGGCAAGTATTCTACATGCGATGACCACGAGCATCCTCACTTTTATTTTAATGTGACCAGAGGACGCATGGTTCCTAATAAAAATATCATTACAGGTCCCGTCTATATGGTGCTTGCAGATGTGCCGTTACCTATAGCTCTTCCCTTTGGATATTTCCCATTCACAAAAGATTATTCGAGCGGCATCATATTCCCGACTTTCGGAGAGGACTACAACAGAGGTTTCTACCTTCGAGACGGCGGATATTATTTTGCTATATCCGACTATGTGGATCTCGCGTTGCGAGGAGAAATCTATACGAAAGGCTCATGGGGCGTTTCCGGTAGATCCTCGTATGTGAAACGCTATAAATTTAGAGGTAATTTCGACTTTTCTTACCTTACTACCATATATGGTGATAAGGGTAGTCCCGACTATTCAAAACAGACTAACTTTCAGGTTGTATGGAGCCATTCTCAGGATGCTAAGGCAAACCCCAACATGAACTTCTCAGCTTCTGTGAATTTTGCTACTTCCGGTTATTCACGTAATGACCTCAACTCATACTATAGTTCTGCCTTTACAGAAAATACCAAGTCCTCTACCGTTAACATGACCTATCGGTTCCCGGGAACGAAATGGAGCCTTTCTACTACAGCCAATATTTCCCAACGAACTCAGGATTCTACATTGGCCGTGTCATTCCCGAATGTTAACGTGACTCTTTCTCAGGTAACTCCTTTCAAGCGTAAGAAATCGGTAGGTGGTGAAAGATGGTATGAAAAGATTCGTCTTTCCTATACCGGACAGTTCCAGAACTCTCTTACTGCCCAACAGGATGAATTTTTTAAAAAGAGTCTGATTAAAGACTGGAGAAACGGTATGCGCCACTCTATTCCTGTGTCTGCAACATTCTCCTTGTTCAAATATATCAACGTCTCCCCTTCTATCTCGATGAATGACCGTATGTATACCTCAAAAATAAAACGCCAATGGGATACTCAGGCAGCTCGTTAGGTTGTTGATACGGTTTATGGCTTCTACAATCTTTTTGATTTCAACGCATCGCTATCTTTCGATACCAAGATTTATGGTTTCTGGAGGCCGATGAAATTCCTTGGCGATAAAATTCAGATGATACGCCATGTCATCACTCCTACCGTATCGTTATCAGCATCTCCCGACTTCTCAGATCCGATGTGGGGTGTGTGGGGTTCATATGATTATGTGGATGCTCAAGGGATTGCGCAAACACAAAAATATAACTATTTCTCACATGGAGTTTTCGGCGCTCCCAATCAAGGTAAGTCCGGAGTTGTGTCTGTTAGTCTGGCTAACAACCTTGAGATGAAAGTGAAGAGTGACAGCGACTCTACGGGGGTGAAAAAAGTGTCGCTGATAGAAAACTTTTCAATCAGCCAAAGCTATAACTTCGCCGCAGACTCCATGAACTGGAGTAATATCAACACCTCCATACTTCTGAGATTGACCAAAAGCTTTAATCTTAACCTCTCTGCCACTTGGGATCCCTATATTTACCGTTTGTCACCTTCCGGTTCACCGGTAAAAGTCAATGTTCCGCGTTGGAAAGCAGGTAAAGGATGGGCTCGTTTGTCTTCTACCGGCACGTCTTTCTCTTATACTTTTAATAACCAGACCTTCAAAAAGAAAAAAGACGACAAGAATAATACCAACGGAAAAAATAATGATCCTGAAGGAGGGGATGATACTCCATTCGATGGATCGGATGGAAACGATGCCGAATCTTTTGATAACAACGGAGATCTTAAGAGGCAAAGGCGCCAGGAGGCTCGAGAGCTTGCCGCCAGTGCTGATGCCGACGGCTATGCGAAATGGGACTGTCCTTGGAGCCTTACGCTTAATTATTCCGTCAACTACGGGTATGGGGCTTTTGACTACAATAAACTGGAATACAAAGGCAAATGGACTCAAAATCTATCCTTCTCCGGAAGCCTGAGGCCTACTACAAATTGGAATTTCTCTTTTTCAGCATCTTATAACTTTGATCTGAAAAAGATAGCCTATATGAACTGTTCTATTTCACGCGACCTCCATTGTTTCACAATGTCGGCATCTTTTGTTCCTTTCGGACCTTATAAATCATACAATTTCCATATATCAGTTAAATCTTCTCTTCTCAAGGACCTTAAATATGATAAGCGTTCTTCCGCTACCAATGGTGTTCAGTGGTATTAATGCCACGGAAAGAACCTGTTGAAGTATCCACATAAAATAGGCTAATGTTTTTTATTTTAGATTAAGTATATTTCTTATATTGTAAGTAAAGGTAGAGAGGCGAACAGACTTGACTCTTTGATAAAGGTACCTTGATTTATTTGGTAAATTCACTCACATTTATTACTTTTGTAAAAAATTAGGCAGTGATGGATCAACCTCTTATTCCACTCCTACATACACTTGATAGGAAAATCAGCAAATTAGCTGATATTAATCAGGGATTGCATGCCAGGATAGAAAGTCTGGAGGAAGAGAACCAAAATCTGAGACTTGAACTTGAAGAGATGAAGTCTCGGCTTAAACAAGCTGAAACAGATGCTCAGTTCCTTACCATGTCTCATAGGCTCGCACAGTCTCCGGACACTATAATAAGTACCCGACGCCACATTGCCAGATTGATTCGAAACATCGACAAATGCATCTCCATGCTCAAGGAGGAATGACGATGAACGATTCTGACAACGTAAAAATGACTATAAATATAGGCGGAGAGATGATTGGTCTCACCGTCCCTTTCAATCGCCAGGATGTGGTGCGGGATGCCGAAAGGGCAGCTTCTCAGCTATACAAAAACTGGTGCTCGAAATGGCCGAAGCGATCTGATAAGGAGATTATGGCTATGGTTGCCTACCAATTTGCCTTCTATTACCAAGAACTCCTGGCAAGATATAATCAGGCCGCTGAAATCGCAAGGCAATGCGATGATAGGCTTTCTTCTTTATTGGGCAATAACTTGCCTGCTGTGGATGAGAATTGATCATCCCTGCGTAAGTCAAAACGTTTTTACTCTGTCTGGTCTTCCTTTCCATGAAGAATGCCGTTGTCCTTGTGGACTATGGCACAACCGTTGTGACGTTTTATAATTTACAACGGCTATTAAAGGATTATTTGACTAATTTATAATATCAATGAACAACTAAAAAATTAAAACACAATAACAACAGACAGTAGTAATGGATACAGCAATATGGATTATAATTACGGTTGCGGCAGCTGTGGGCGGTTATATTATTGCCCTCGCACTTTCCAAGCGAAATGCTCGCTCGGCAGCCAATATAATTATTGAAGATGCCCACAGAGAGGCGGATGTGGTGAAAGAGAAGAAAATTCTTAAGGCTAAGGAAGAAGAAATGAGAATTCTCTCCGATGCTGAAAGAACCGCTTCTCAGAAAATTCAGAAAGCTCAGGCTTCAGAAGCAAGAGCCCGTCAGAAAGAGCAGATGCTAAATCAGCAACAGGGCGAACTCAACCGTCGTAAAAAAGAGATTGACGCTACTAAAGCAACCCTTGATACACGTGAGAATTTAATCAACACACGAAGTGAAGAGGTGGAGCAAATGAAAAGGAGCGCTCAAGAGGAACTTGAGAGGATTTCCGGTCTCTCTGCCGAAGAAGCTAAAGAAAAACTTGTTGAGTCCCTGAAAGATGAAGCTAAATCTGCGGCTGCCGGTTATATCAATGATATTATGGACGATGCTAAACTCACTGCTTCAAAAGAAGCTAAGAAGATAGTTATTCAGTCCATTCAGAGAGTTGCAACCGAAACCGCTGTTGAGAACTCAGTAACTGTGTTCCATATAGACAATGACGAGATTAAAGGGCGTATCATTGGTCGCGAAGGTAGAAACATACGCGCTCTTGAAGCTGCAACCGGTATTGAAATTATAGTTGATGACACTCCCGAGGCTATCGTTCTTTCCGGATTCGATCCCGTCAGACGTGAGATAGCAAGGCTCGCGCTTCATCAGTTGGTGGTAGATGGAAGAATTCACCCTGCAAGAATAGAAGAAGTTGTGGCTAAAGTTCGTAAACAGGTTGAGGAAGAAATTATCGAAACCGGCAAACGAACTGCCATCGACTTAGGCATCCATGGTCTCCATCCCGAACTCATAAGAATGGTAGGAAAGATGAAATATCGTTCTTCTTATGGTCAGAACCTTCTTCAG